>DATFXE010000390.1:0-10329 GCA_035258585.1 Roseiflexaceae bacterium
GCCTGGAGGAGGCCGAGCGCTACCGGCTGTTCGGCGTGCGCCCGGATACCAGCGGCACCTTGCGCGACCGCAGCGTGCCGCCGCTGGGGATGAAACAGCTGGACATGGGTGTCAACCCGCGGCTGGTCTTTATCCTGCGCCAGGCGATCGACGAGGCCTGGACACGCTGGGCGCTCGCGCCGGAATGGAGAGCGCGGGCGCGCGCCTGGTGCCGCGATGTCAAGATCGTAGTGACCGGTGGCTTTAGCCCAAAGAAGATCCGCCGCTTCGAGGAGTTGGGCGTACCGGCCGACATCTATGGCGTCGGATCGTCACTGTTCTCGAACAGCGATGAGGAGGGCACCAACAACGACTTCACCGCCGATGTCGTGCGTGTCAAGATCGACGGCGCCTGGCGCGACCTAGTCAAAGTCGGCCGCCGCGCACGCGATAACCCCGAGCTGGAGCGGATTCAGTAACGGATCGCCTTTCGTAGTGCGTAGATATATGGATACGCACTACCCTGGTTCGCATCCTGCCACAATAAGCCGGCCATGTTGCCGCTGCGGGTCAGCATGGATTTGAACACCCTGCTCCAGCATCAGGCGGTGCGATCGGCGAGATCGCCAGCGGCGGCCTGGCCCACGCGCAGGTCAGCGACATGATCGCCGTGCTGGCCAAGCCATTCGACCGCGCCACACTGCTGGCGATCATTGGCGCAGCGATCGAGGGCGCGGGTTCAGGCAATTGACTATGCGCGATCAGAAAGCCCTGGCCGAATATCTGCGTCGCCGCACGCCGCTGACCAGTATCGTCAGCTATCCCGACCGCGGCCCATGGGGCGACAACCGCTACCCTGGCAACTGCTCGGGCTATCTGTTGATCGACCTGTGCGCGACCTTCCAGCCGCGCATGGTGCTGGATCCGATGGAGGGCGGCGGCACCAGCCGCGAGGTCTGCGCCGACATGGGGATCGCGTACCAGGGCTTCGACCTGCGTAGCGGCGTCGACAGCCTGCGCGACGAGATCGGCGCGGGCTACGACCTGATCTTCTGGCACCCGCCGTATCACGATATGAAGATCTACACCGACGACCCGCGCGACCTCAGCCGCGCCGGATCGATGGCCGCATTCGGGGCGCTGCTGCGCGCGGGCTACTGGCGCTTCTTCGAGCTGCTCAAACCGGGCGGGCGGCTGGCCATCTTGATCGGCGATCTGCGACGGCGCGGGCGCTACGAGCCGCTCACCGCCGACGTAGCCCGACTCGACCGCGCTCATCTGGAGGGTATCATCGTCAAAGCCCAGCATAACGTCAACTCGAACCGCACCCGCTACGGCGGCGCGTTCGTGCCGATTCTGCATGAGACGCTTACAATCTTCCGGCGACCAGAAATCTTGAAGTAGCACAGGGCCATGGAGTAGGAGTGCGCTGCGCGCATTCCCGCTGCATCGCCTCACAAAAAGGATAGGAGTGGTTGGGAGCCGCGCAGTGCGGCTCCCAACCACTCCTATCTCGTGTACGACCTGCCCGAAGCTATGCGAATGCAGAATACGCCTTCCAGGTGGCACGAACGGCCCAGGCGAGGTAGAGCGCGGCGATGACACACATGGCGATCAACTCGCCTGGCTGACGCGTCAGCGGCAGTTCATCGATGGCATCCTGGAAAAAGGCGGCCGAGCAGGCCAGCAACAGAAATGCGCCCGGAAAGATCGGCCAGATCGTCTGAAGCGGGTAGCCAAAGCTGCCGCAAAACACCAGCAAGATCAGCAGCGCGATTCCTATTATCACTACCCACTGCCGGGTGTTCGGCAGCGCAGCGATCAACATCAGGCCATAGCAGATTGGTAGCAGGCCGATCACGAGTTGCGCGCCCAGACTAAAGCGCTGTGACAACATAGTCAACCTCCCAATCGATGCGCTAGTCGACGGCGCGGTAGCGCCATGCCAACTTCAAACACACAGCTAGTGAAGGTTACAATGTGCCTTCCGAGAGCAGTCAAGATCGTATCTGCGTGGCACCTCTGTAGCGCTAGTGTACACCTTTTGTCAAGCTTGCGGCTCCCGGCGAAAGCATGCGCATATCACGCTGTAGAGGGAGATATTCTCGCTACCAGTGCATGCATTTTACGTGCCGCCGGCACAGAAACTGTTTACTATTTCCTGTCGAGAAGTGGCCTGGAAGTAGAGCGGCAGATCGTCTTTTCCTGCTACTGAACGCAGAATGGCCACCTATTAGGCAGCTTACAAAATTGTTATCTTAGGATCCAGACGTTTTCGAGGATGCGCTCCAGGGGCCTGCGTGGCTCACGTGTGCTCCCAGTCGAGAGCATATCACGCAGCCGCCCGGCGCGCTCGCGCGCGGCCTGGCCTGCTGCGGGTGTGTCAACAATATGCGCGATCAGCTCGCGTGCCAGCTCCGGCTCACCCCGGCCCACCAGCAGATCGGCCAGCCCTGCCAGGACCTCCATAACCACCGGCGTCACGCAGGCCTCGCTGGACAGCCGCCAGGCATCGCGGAAGGCCTGCATCGCCGCCGCGCGGTCGCCGAGACCGGCCGACGTTTCGGCCAGGCCGGCCAGCGCGCGCGCCATACTCCAGCGATCGCCGATCTCGCGGAAGGTGGCATAGCTCTCTCGGTACAGGTAGCGCGCCTCATCATATTCGCCCTGCGCGTAGGCCACCCGGCCGAGCTGCAAGAGTGCGCTGCCGATGCCCCAATAGTCGCCGATCGCGCTGCTGGTGGCAAAGCTGGCGCGCACCAGCGCCTGCGCCTCCTCGTAGCGCTCTCGCGCCAGCGTAGTCAGCATCAGGGCGCTGATGCTGAAGACCACCGCCCGCACGCTGCCGGTGGCCAGCGACACCGCCAGACTCTCGCGGCACAGCCGCTCCGATTCCTGATATTCGCCGAGCCCGTAGGCGACCATCCCAAGCGTTCCCAGGCACAAAATAATCGCCCAGTTATCGTCCAGCTCCCGCCCAATCGCCAGCCCTTCCTCGAGCACACCGCGGGCCTGGGCGTATTCGCCCATCAGATTCAGCGCCATGCCCTGGCAGGCCAGCGCATCCGCCAGCGCGCCCTTGTTGCCGAGCGGCCGGATCAGCTCGACGGCCTGATCCAGCAGCTCGCGCGCCGGCATATAGCGCCCCTGCCGAAAGCGGAACCAGCCTTCGAAGGTCATCAACTGGCCGACCACGAGGGCGCGCTCGGCATCGAGAGCGGCGAGAGGAGTATCGCCGCGAATGGCCGCGCCGGCGCGGGCAAGCGTGGTCTCACCCTCATGGAACCAGCTGCGTAGCTCATAGAACCAGCTGAATCCACGCACCGCGCGGCGCAGATCGGCCAGCCGCGCATGCGAAGCCGCCCAGTCCCAGGCCAGCCGCAGGTTGTCGATCTCAGCCGCCATTTCGTCGAGCACTTTTTTCTGGCGGGCGCGCTTGAGATCGTTTTCCCGCTGGCGCAACAGATCCATGTAAAAGGACGCGTGCCGATCGCGCGTGGCGTTGTACTCGCCCGAGCTGGCATCGAGGTGCATGGCGGCATACTGGCGCACCAGCTCGTGCATATCATAGCGGCCGGCGCCACTCCGGCGTAGCAGCGATTTATCGACTAGCGCCGCCAGCGTAGGCAACAGGTTAGAGGGAACCGGTGACAGAGATGTCGCTGCTGGATCAATGGTTTCCTGTTCCCTGTTCCCTGTCTCCTGTGCCCTACAAACATATTCGGCGGCCGCACGGCTAAATCCACCACGAAAGACCGACAGGCGGCGCATGACGATCCGCTCGTCATCCGTCAGCAGGTTCCACGAATGCTCGAACACGGCCCGCAGGCTGCGGTGGCGCACGGGGACATCGCGCGCCGAGGCGGCCAGAAAATCGAGTGTACGCGCGATCTCATCGGCGATCTCAGTGAGTGGCAGCACGCGCACCCAGGCCGCCGCAAGCTCGATCCCCAGTGGCATCCCTTCCACCAGGCGGCAGATCCGCGCGACAGCGCCGCGGTCGGCCGGGGCCAGCGTGAATCCCGCGAACGAACGCCGCGCGGTTTGTAAAAACAGTGCTACCGCGGCCGAATCCTCGAAGCCGACAACCTGCTCGCCGCCTTTCCAGCCATCGGGATTGCGCGGCACCGGCAGCCCCTGAAGCTCGACTACCCACTCGCCCTGCAAATTCAGCCGCTCGCGCGATGTCACAATCAGCTTGACCCGCGGCGCGCGCTGCAGCAGATCGACCAGAAATGCCGCTCCGCCTTCGTTCCCGCGGTTCCCGAGTTCATCGAGGGGCAGGCCGGAGTCGAGCAGATGCTCGAAGTTATCCAGCAGCAGCAACAGCGATTTTTCATTTAGGAAGTCGATCAGCTGCCCGATCGGGTTGGCCTGGCCGTAGAAGCTGAAGCCTAGCGCGTCGGCGATCGCCGGGGCGATCAAGTCCGGCGCTGCGACCGGCGCAAGCGCCACAAACACGGCGCCATCGTCGAAGTGGCCGGCATGACGAGCTGTCGCCTCGATCGCCAGGCGTGTCTTGCCGATCCCGCCAGGGCCGCTCAAGGTCAGCAGCCGGCAATTCGGATCGTTCAGCCGGCGGGCCAGCTCATCCAGCTCGCAGGCACGCCCGACCAGCGCCGTCGAGGGCGTGGGCAGATTGACCAGTGGTCGCCGGGGCGCAGCCACAACCGGCGCGGCCACCGGCAGCTGCGGCGCGAAAGCCGGGGAACCGCTCGGCTCAGGCGCATCGCTCAGCAGCACACGCGCGGCGCGCACAAACGAGGCGCGTTCCTCGGGCGCAAGCTCCAGCACCTGCGCCATGCGCTCGGCCACATGCCTGGATGGGCGCCGCTCGCCTCGCTCGATCTTGCTGACTGTTTCCGTCGAGATTCCAACGCGCTGCGCGAAATCTTCCTGGGTCAGGTCGAGCTCTTTTCGATACTGCCGAACGCGCTGGCCGAAGACCATATCGTCATACATCGTTCTACCCTCACATGGCCAGGTCGCCACTCTTGTACGGGTCTGTGTGCGGCTCATTGTACGCATATGTCCTTCTTTTGTTGTCGGTCTTGTGATGTAATAGCGCCCGTCAAGTACGACACGTCAACGCTCACTTACGAGGAGACAGCGGCAATGATTACTTCGCCAAATCAGCAGCCTACCACATATACGACGAATGAGAGCACGATAGGGAAACAGGCGCTTGCTGTGATTCGCTGGCCGTTCACCAACCGGCTCTCATCGCCAGTCTGGCTGGCGCTGCGGCTGTATATCGCCTGGATCTGGTTCCAGATGGGTATCTCGAAGTTGCAGGCCGGCTGGCTAACGAGCGACCCGGTCGGCGCGATGTTCAAGCTGATCGAGAAGGGCTCGATCGCGGTGCCGCTGCCGTTCTATCGTGGTGTGGCCAGCGCGCTGCTCGACGCGGGGGTGTCGCCGATGATCTCGCACAGCATGCCGTTCCTGGAGCTGGCCGTCGCGCTGTCGTTGGCCACAGGCGTGCTGGTCCCGGCCGCAGCGGTTGGCGCCATCCTGCTGAACATCAACATCATTCTGTCCGGCATCGGCACCCCGGCGTTCGACGGCCCGATCATCGCGTCCGAGGTCCTGTTCTTGATGTCCTATCGCGTCGTTGGCGGCATCGGCTTCGAGCGGCTGGCCGGGTGCATCCTGAGCGCGGCGCTGAACCTGGTTCGTCCCGCACGCAAACAGGCCGTCGTGTCGAGCCAGAAAAGCTAGCACTCGAGCGCACAGCTGGCTCTCATCCCCCAGCCCCCTTCTCCCCCTGCGGCGGGAGAGGGGGGCCGTATTTTCGCGCTTCTTCCGCTGCGACAGGCGCCAAATGAAGGCCATGGTTTGCCGACAAGCTGATATAGCGGTGAGGCCGGCCTTCAGGCTCGTGGTAGTGCGTAGCCTGCTATGGTTGTCACAATCTTCACATTACGCACTACGCACTACTAAAAATACTATTTAGTGGTACAATCGCCCGCGAACACGCTCTTCAAGAAGCAGAGGATGACATGGCTTATCTTCCCTCGGATGCGCGCTACGAGAGCATGCGCTTCAATCGCTGCGGGCGAAGCGGCTTGAAGCTGCCGGCTATTTCGCTCGGCTTATGGCACAACTTTGGTGGTATCGATCGCTATGAAAATGCGCGCGCGATGGCGCGCCGCGCGTTCGATCTGGGGATCACACACTTCGATCTGGCCAACAACTACGGCCCGCCGCCCGGATCGGCTGAGGAGGCCTTCGGCCAGATCCTGCGCCACGATCTGGCGCCCTACCGCGACGAGCTGATCATCTCCTCGAAAGCCGGCTACCTGATGTGGCCGGGCCCCTACGGCGAGTGGGGCTCACGCAAATACATGATCGCTAGCCTAGACCAGAGCCTGCGCCGTATGGGCCTGGAGTACGTCGATATCTTCTATTCGCACCGCCCCGACCCCGATACGCCGCTGGAGGAGACGATGGGCGCGCTCGACCAGATCGTGCGCAGCGGCAAGGCGCTGTATGTCGGCATCTCCTCGTACTCGCCCGAGCAGACCCGCGAAGCAGCCCGAATCTTGCGCGGGCTGGGGACGCCCTGCCTGATCCATCAGCCGAGCTACAATATGTTCAACCGCTGGATCGAGGACGGCCTGCTGGCGGCGCTGCGCGAAGAACAGATCGGCAGCATCGTCTTCTCGCCGCTGGCCCAAGGGGTATTAACCGACCGCTACCTGGCCGGCATCCCCGAGGACTCGCGCGCGGCCAGAGGCGGCTTCCTCAAGCCCTCGCAGATAACCGAGGACAAGCTGGCGAAGGTGCGCAAGCTGAATGACCTGGCCAAGGCCCGCGGCCAGACGCTGGCCCAAATGTCGCTGGCCTGGGTGCTGCGCCACCCCGAGGTGACATCCGCGCTGATCGGCGCCAGCCGCACCGAGCAGATCGACGACGCGGTCGGCGCGCTACAACATCTGGAGTTCACGAGCGAGGAACTGCAGTCGATCGAGCGGATTCTGGCTGGCTGATCACCTCTTTTGGGACGCGGAAATATTACTGATCTTTGCATTAGTAGTACAACGAGAGTTAGGAGGTCTGGAGGGCTTCGCCCTCCAGATTCCGTCCTCGGTGGGGGTGCGAGGGCGGCTTTGCCGCCCTCGCACCCCCACCGAATAGGGTTTTTCGGGGGCCAGAGGCCCCCGTACCCCCATTCGGAAGTAAAGTCTCGTTGTAGTATTAGTTGCTTATCTTTTGGTGGGGGTGCGGGGCGACGCCAGGTACCCTCTGGGTGTGGGCACCCGGCCGCCCCCGCACCCCCACCAAAGGGGAGGTCTGGAGGGGGCACCCAGAGGGTAGTCGAGCCCCTCCAGACCTCCCCATCGAAGCCATTAGTTATTTGTGCAGAGATCAATCGCTGGCCGCGAACACAGCGGCGATCTCCGGATGGGTAACCAGCGCCTCGCGCATCAACCGCTGCCCGGCCTCATAGCTCCAGTCGGCGCCCTCACCCTCGTACACGATCCGGATCTGCGGATAGCGCGCCATGACGGCGCGCAGCCCATCGGCGCGATTCACCGCCGTACGCACATCGAGCGGGCCATAGAAGTGCGCCACCGCACCCCACCCGCCGAGCAATCCGGCCAGATGTTCCGCGCCAAGCTGCGCACCCCCGATGTCGTCAACAATATGTACTGTTACTACAGCTCGCATATAATCTATGCTACAATAATCTGCATCCGTCCGATCAACCCGATTCACGCCCAGCCCTTGTGCGGGCAACAACCGCTCGTTCTCAGCTCAGGAGGGGCAGGCTCGATGCAGAGCGCGACCATCCTGGTCGTCGACGACGAACCACCGATTTTAGACCTGATCGTCAGCTACCTGCGCGCCGACGGCTTCAGCGTCCATACCGCTCAGGATGGCCCGGCCGCGCTTGCCCAGGCGCGGGCCGTGCGCCCGGATCTGATCGTGCTCGACGTGATGCTGCCGGGGATGGACGGCATGGAGGTCTGCCGGAGAATCCAGCAGGAGTTCGACGTCTACATCCTTATGCTCACCGCGCGCGCCGAGGAGATCGACAAGATCGTGGGCCTCTCGGTCGGCGCCGACGACTATCTGACCAAGCCGTTCAGCCCGCGCGAGCTGGTGATGCGCGTCAAAGCGATCTTGCGGCGCAGCCGCGCGCTCGGCCCGCGGCCGGCGGCGCTACGCGCGCCGGAGCGGCCGGCGCTGCGCTTCGACGAGCTGGTGATCGACCCCGACACGCGCGAGGTCTGGCACGAGGACTCCCAGATCGAGCTAACGCCGCGCGAGTTCGACTTGCTGTACGCCCTGGCCGAGCAGCCTGGCCGGGTGTTCAACCGCGACCAGTTGCTCGAGCGCGTCTGGGGCCACGATTTCGCCGGCATCGACCGCGTGGTCGACGTTCATATTGGCCTGCTGCGCCGTAAGCTCGAAGACGACCCGGCCAACCCAACCGTGATTCAGACGGTGCGGGGGGTTGGGTATAAGTTCGTCGGCAGACGACGATAGGCAGCTGTCGCCAGTCGGCAGTAGGCAGTCGAGGCGATCCGACTACTGCTGACTGCTGACTGCTGACTGCTGACTGCGATGGGTTGGCTAAAACATCTCCGCTGGAAGCTGTTCATCTCACACCTGCTGATCATCGTGATCGGCGTGATCGTGCTGCTCGCGACGGCGCACTTCCTGGCTGGGTCGCAGCTGGGCCAGGAGGCGCAGCTCAGCCTGGGGCAGGCTGCAGCCGAGACCGGCCAGCTCGCCACCGATACGCCGCCGGCCGCCCCCACGCAGCAGGAGCGCTTCCAGGCGGTGGTCGACCAGGGGCTGCTGATTTCGGCATTCGCCGCACTGGCGGCGGCCGTGGTGGTCAGCCTGTTCGTGTCGCGCCGTATCGTCGAGCCGCTCCAGGAGCTTTCGGCCACCAGCCAACGCCTGGCACGCGGCTACTATCACGAGCGCACATCGATTCGATCGGATGACGAACTGGCCGACCTCAGCCAGAGCATCAACCAGCTGGCCGAGGCGCTGGAGCAGACCGAGCGCCGCCGCCTGACGCTGTTGGCCGATGTGGCCCACGAACTGCGCACCCCGCTGACCACGATCGAGGGCTATATGGAAGGCCTGATCGACGGCGTGATCGCACCCGAGGCGCGCATCTTCGCCATGGTCCATCATGAGGCCATCCGGCTCAAATGGCTGATCGAGGAGCTGGCGCTGCTCTCGCGCGCCGAGGCCGGCCAGCTGCGCGTCACCCCTCGCCCGACCGAGCTGAGCATGCCGATCGAGCGGGTGCTGGCCCAGTTCCAGCCACAGTTCGCCGCCAAGCACGTTCAGCTTGTGCTGAGCCTGCCACCCGACCTGCCCGAGGTACTGGCCGATCCCGACCGGCTGGAGCAGATCATGATCAACCTACTGGCCAACGCGCTGCGCTACACGCCCTCCGGCGGCTGCGTGACGCTCTCGGCCGAGGCGCACGACTTCTTCGTCCAGATCAGCATACACGACACCGGGATCGGTATCGCCGCCGAGCACCTACCGCATATCTTTGAGCGCTTCTACCGGGTCGACAAGTCGCGCGCGCGGCAGAGCGGCGGCACCGGCATCGGCCTGACGATCGCACGCCACCTTGTATACGCCCAGGGCGGCGAGATCTGGGTCGAGAGCGGCGGGCCGGGCCAGGGCGCCACGTTCTATGTGACACTGCCGGCGCAGGGTGTGGTGGCAGAAGCCGCATGACGATTGGAGATTGCAGATTGAACGGCACTACAATCTGCAATCTGCAATTTGCAATCTGCAATGAAAAGCTTCGACTGGCTTGGGCTACTGCAACTGGCAGGGCTGTGGGTGCTGGTGGTCTATCTGGCGCTGCAAGCGCTCGACCTGCTGTTCCCGCGCCTGCGCCGCGATGATGGGGATGCTCCACCCACGGCTATGCCGCCAACCGTCGGCGCGCCGCCGTCGGCGCAACGCGCCATGACCGGCCCGCGGCAACCCGGCCAACCGACGGCGACATTGGCGCCGCGAGCCCGGCAGGCCTACTGGCAGACCAATGTGCGCATGATCCTGGTAATGCTGCTGATCTGGGCTGGCGCCTGGTTCGTGCCGGCCACGCTGGCGCCCTGGCTCAATCAGTTCCAGATCTTTACCGGCTTTCCGCTTGGCTACTATATGGGCTCTCAGGGCTCGCTGGTGGTCTTCTTGGGTCTGATCACCGCTTATGCCTGGCGCGCGGCGCAGCTCGACCTGCGCTTTCGCTCGGCGCCTTGGCTGCCGGGCGGCGTGCGCAAGGGCCGCGCGGCTACGCGGCGGATCGGCCTGATCTATGTGCTATTTACGATCGGCTTCGTGCTGTTCGCGCTGCTGATG
>DATFXE010000391.1:0-5840 GCA_035258585.1 Roseiflexaceae bacterium
GAACAGCGAGAGGCCGCTCAGATCGACCAGCGCGACTGTGATGCTCTCCAGCCCTGGGTACAGCGAGCTGACCGGCAGCAGCGGGTTCTCGGCGAACAGGTACCCACCTTCGATAATGTCGCCGGCTGTACGCCAGTGCTGCAACTCATCCGAGAAGGTAAACGACAGCGGGCTGTGCAGCACTTTCACCAGGTATAGCCCCATGCCGAGCAGCGTGATGATTCCGATCCGCTCTGGCCGCTCGGCCTCGGGCGCGACCAGCCGCGCGGCGGCCGGCACGAGCAGCAGCAGCAAACCCGCCCAGAACAGCACATCCGACCAGGCCGCGCCCACCCGCGCGCCGTTGTTGGCCAGCGCGATGAGCACCAGCGCGAACGCGCTCAGCAGGCTCAGCGCCGGCAGCCAGCCCCAGTTCGCGGTCGGCGCGGCGGCCAGCGGGTCGACCAGCGGGCGCGGTCGTGCGGAAGCAGCGACCGTGGCGGCTAGCCGTGTGGATCGATCAGGCTGTTGCATGGCGCTCCAAGACCTGTCCGTAGAAATCGACGATCTGATTCATGATCGCGTCCTGGCTATAGCAGCGCCGTGCCCGATCCAACCCGCGCGCGATCAGGTCGGCCCGCAGCGTCGCGCTATCGCGGATGCGGTGAATAGCCGCTGCCAGCGCCCAGGCGTCGCTCTCCGGAAAGAGCAGGCCGGCATCGCCGATCACCTCGGGGATCGCGCCCGAGCTAGAGCCAACTACCGGCACGCCGCGGCCCATGGCCTCGACCAGCACCCGGCCAAACTGCTCGGCCCAGCGCGGCGTGGTCAGCGAGGGCAGCGCCAGCAGGTCGATACCACCCCAGAACTGGTCCATATCGCGTCGCTGGAGCGCGCCCAGCAGCCGGACATGTGGCTGCCGCGCCAGCTCAGCCTCCAGCGGACCGCTGCCGGCGATCAGTAGCTCGGTCTCGGGCAGCGCGCGCGTGGCTTCGATGAGCGTTCGCAGGCCCTTCTCCACCACCAGCCGCCCGGCATAGCCGACGACGAAACGCCCGCGCAACGCACCACCACCAGCCGGCTCAGGCGTGATATCAAAGCCGTACTGCGGGATAAGCGCGAGCGGTTTGCGGAATCCCAGGCGCTCGCAGCGCTCGATCGCTGCGCGATTGCCGACAATGCCGGCGTCGGCCGAGCCAAATGTCACCTGGCGCACCGGCCAGCCCAGGCGCTGCGGGTGTACGTTCTCCCACGAGAAGAATACCAGCCGGAAGCCGTAGCGGCGCCTGAGCAGGCTGACCTGCAGCATACTCAGGCTCTCCGGCTCCTCCTCGACATGCACGAGGTCGGGACGGAAGTCCTCCAGCACCTGGGCCAGCTGGCGCGGGTCGTAGAGGTAACGGAAGGCAAGACCCTGCCAGACGGCCTTCAGACGATATTGGTTCCAGGACGCGCCTTGCCCATTCAGGGGGACCGGCGCGGCGGGGTGCAGGTAGCCGCGCCAGGCCTCGGGCATGACCACCGCCAGATCCACCCGCCGTCCGAGCGCGTCGAGCTTATCCCAGTAGCCTGGATCGGTATAGCTGTGTGAGATCAGTAGGATTCGCATGGTTCCCTCTTTAGACCACGGATGAATCTGTGGCTTGAGATCTCAAACACACTAAAGCGTGTTCTCAACCCCCAGCAACGTGCGTTAGCACGTTTTGTGTCCCAGCATCGAATTCATTCGATGCGCCATCTCCAATCACATCCTGGTAGCACGCCGCCAGTGCATCCACCATGCCATCCCAGCTCGGCAGCCGCCAGCTCGTGCTGTCGTCGGCGCGGCCCTGGCGGCACGCCAGTTCCAGCGCGCGGCTCAGCTCCGCGGCGGCACAATCCGTATCGACGAAGATCGCGCGATCGGCTGGGGCATAGCCGGCGACCTCGCGATGGGCCGGGATATCGCTGGCGACGATCGGCGCGCCGGCCGCCGCACCTTCCAGCAGCGTCATGCCAAACGACTCGTGGCGCGACAGGCTGGCGAACACGTCGGCGCTACGGTACCAGCTCAAGAGATCGGGCTGCGACACATGGTCGAGCAGCCGCAGCCGTTCGCGCACGCCCAGCTCCACCGCGAGCTGATCGAGCCGCGAGCGCTGCGGGCCGCTGCCGATCACCACCAGCTCGTACTCCGGCGGCAGCAGCGGCAGCGCCGTCACAAGCCGATCGGCCTGCTTGTAGGCTTCGAGCCGGCCCACCGCCAGGATGACCTTACGTCCGGGCGGTCGCGCATGCGGCTGGGCCGCCAGCAGCTGGTCGATCTCGACGCCGCAGGGCGCCACCAGGGACGCCTGGCCTGGGCCAAAGTGGCGCTCGAACAGCGCGCGCTCGGCCTCTGAGATATAGATCAGCCGGCGCGCCTGCCGAACCATCCAGTGGCCAGCCACACGGTAGGGCAGGTGCAGCGCGCGCCGCAGCGGCGTGTGGCCGCCGCCGTGGTAGTATGGCGAGAGCAGCAGCGGGGTCCCTGCCCCCCAGGCCGCCAGCGCGGCCTGCGGCGCCAGCGCCGTGTGGTACGAGTGCGCATGGATCAGGGCGAAGCGCGCCGCGTTGCGTTTGAGCCATGCGGCCATCCGCGGCGCGACATAGTAGACCGAGTCGTTGGCAAGCGTCGGGAAGCGCCGCACCAGCACGCCGCCGCGCTGCTCGACCCGCGACAGCTGCCGCGTCGGGTCCGTGGTTATCACTTCGACGGCGATGCCGCGCCGGGCCAGGCCGCGCGCCAGGTGCTCGACGACACGCTCGACCCCGCCGATCGCCGGCGCGTAGCGGTGCGTCACAAGCGCGATTGGTCGCATACTCATGCTGGCACCTCGCGCTGCTCCTCGCGCCCGCGCGCCGCGCCCAGCGCGCCGCTCGCCTGCGGAACCCCGATCGAGGGCGGGGCGGGCGCGACGCCCGTTCGGGGCGCGAGCAGCTGGGCAGCCATGCCTTGCAGATACCCAGCGCAGGTGATCGCCAGGCCAAGCCCGATCGCTCCGGCCCGCGCCAGGCCGCTCGGCTTGCAGTGTACCAGCGCGTCGAGCAGCCCGAGTGCGACGCCGCGCGGCAGCGTTCGCAGCGCATAGGCGCGCTCGGTGCTGCTGCCATCGCTGGCGCCGACCAGCTGCGCCACCAGCGCCTTGGAACGCCCCTCCAGGAAACAGCGCGCGCGGAAGTATTCCCAGCGCGCGCGATGGGGCGGCACGTGATGTCGCACACGCGCGTCCGGGTTATAGATCAGCAGCGCGTGCGGCAGGCGCTGGCGCAGCCGGATACACAGCTCGGTCTCGTCGCAGCCAGATGGCCGCACGCCCACGCGACCGATCTCGCCGCGGAAGCCGCCAATGTGTTCGAACACCTCGCGACGGAACGACATGTTGCAGCCGATCAGATTGCGCACCGGCGCGGCCTCACGCGGCATCCCACGGTAGGTGCAGCCGACCACCCAATCGAACTCTTCCGGAAACCAGCGCGGGCGGCGGCCCTGCCACTGCGGCTCGATCGCGCCGCCCACGCCCAGGACGTTCGGGCCGCGGTAGCCATCCAGCAGCCGATCGAGCCAGTCCGGCGCGGCGACGGCGTCGTCGTCGAGGAAGGCGACGATCGCACCTTGCGCCGCGGCGATGCCGCTGTTGCGCGCGCCGGAGATCCCGCGCTGATGCCGGTTCTCGATCACCCTGGCGCCGGGCAGCTGGTGGCACGCACGATCCGCCAGCGCCAGATTATGATCGATCACCACCAGGATCTCGCGCGGCGCGACGCTCTGGCTGCCCAGTGATTCAACTGCGCGCGCCAGGTGCTCCCAGCGCGCCTCGGTGTGCGCGCAGATCACCACACTGATGTCGAGCGATTGCGCTGTCATAGCCGCTCACCCACCGCCCGCTCGTAGGCCTCGCCGGCCTGCCCGACGGAAGCCGTCTCGATGTCCTTGGGCAGCTGGTGCGTGCGCAACCGCTCGCGGACGATCGTCTTCAGCACGCGCCAGCCGTCCGGAATGGTGCGCAGCCGGCCCTCGCCGTGGACGCGCTCGGCCTCGAAGCTAGGCACTTCGACCACCTTCAGGCCCGAGCGCAGCGCCTGGACGTTCATGATCGTCTCGATCTCGAAGCCATCGCCATACAGCTCCATGTAGGGCAGCACGCGCCGCCAGAAGGCGTTGTAGCCGTAGCAGAGATCGCTGTAGATGCCGCCGAACAGCACCCGTACGCCCAGCGCAAAGCCCCAGTTGCCGAGCTTGCGGTGCAGCGGCATATCGGATGTGCCGCCGCCTTGCAGGAAGCGCGAGCCCTTGACGAAATCGGCGCCTGCCAGCAGCGCGCCCACGAAGATCGGGATCTCGGCCGGGTCGGTCGAGCCGTCGGCATCGAGCATCACGATGATGTCGCCGGTCGCCGCCGCGAAGCCGCTCCTGAGAGCCGCGCCCTTGCCGCGGCCCTGCTGGCGTACGATCCGGATGCCCGGCCACAGCTCGCGCGCCACCGCGACCGTGCCATCGGTCGAGTAACCGTCGACCAGCAGCACCTCATGCACCCAGGCTGGGATGCGCGGCAGCACATATGGCAGATTCGCCGCCTCGTTCATAGCCGGGATCACGACGCTGACGGTCTGCCGGCTCTGCGAAAGCATCGAGCCGACAACCTGCTCGGCGCTGCGCGCCGGCGATCGATTGATCGGCTGTTTGACAGGCCGCGCTAGTGTGGTGTAATCGTGGATATGCATGGTTCACTCTCTCCTCATTCGAACGGTACGATGGTTGGTCTGCTTCGCAGGCACGCACAGCGGCAGCGCGATCAGGCGCTGTGGCCGGCGGCGCTCGAATATGCGTCGGACCTCGATATGCGGCGGCTGAACCCTGACCCTTCGCCAAGCCCTTCGACCCTTCGACAAGCCCTTCGACAGGCTCAGGGGAGCCTCAGGGCGGGCCAGGCTCAGGGGAGCCTCAGGGCGGGCGTAGGGAAGGGCGCGGTGCGTTCCGGGGCACGCGCTTCTGAACGGCCGCGCAGGCAGCGTGGGCGCGCACAGGTGATGGCTGTAAACAGCGTTGTTTTCGAGCACCAGAGCTATGTTATCGATCTGTGGGGAGACAGCGTGGTCCGGGGGTGCGTGGACGCAGTGCGACGATGGCTAGCGTGGCCGTGTGCTGTGGGCAAACCCTGCGTGATTACAATGTTTTTCTACCGATAGGCGGCTCCTTCGTGTTCAGCACTAATTTACTCTATTTTAACCTCAGACGCGCTCCTGCCACAAGATAACGTGCTCCTATCCTAGATATGAGCATACTCATATGGTCTCTGTGAGCGTACGGGAGCGAACTCCCAAGCTCGTTTCTCACACAGCGATAGTAATCGCTCGAAACATCGGCGCAACAAATGTGCATCTCGCTTTCCCCTTGACCTCTCTGTGATATCATGTTATCTTATTACCAAGTTATCTTGGTAACATGATGAGCGATAGTATGAAACAGGCAAGCGACCATGGTGCCTCCGGCAGCATCCCTCCTGTGGTTGAGCGGGTACAACTGGGCGTGCGCATGGAGAAGCGCATGGTCAAGGTCTTGAAGGCCCTGGCCGAATACCTTGACCTGTCCCTCGGTGATTTACTGGAAGGGATGGTTTTGCACGCCTTCGAGAATAAGCCACCCTTCAGTCCAACAACGCTCCAGCGGATAGCGCAACTCAAGGATGTCTATGGCATGGACTACGATGCGCAGGTGAGTCATCAGCTGGCCGAAGACGCACAGCCGCCCGAGACCGCCTGAACCGACGCACCGGCCATCGTCGCGCACCTAAGACAAGGTTCTTGCGAACTTTACACTTTTGGGTGGGGGTTTGGGGCGG
>DATFXE010000392.1:0-6847 GCA_035258585.1 Roseiflexaceae bacterium
CGGCTCGCCAATGGTCATCCTGGCATATCACTCGCAAGAAATCGCAACGGCGCGTGCAGCTGGCGCCATCTGCTTACAGCTGCCGCTGCCGCTGGTCGAGATCGTCGCCTGTGTCGAGCAGCTCACGGGCAACGACGATTCGGCCGAAGGGGCACGCGCGGCCAACCGACCATAACGCCATGGTAAGACGCATGCAGTATCCTAAGACGAGTCGTAGTTACGTCCACGTCCGAGGACTACATGCCCACATATATTCCGACCATCGCCGAACTCGAATCGGCGCTCAAGCAGCTTCATAATCCGGAAGCTCTGCGGCATAATCCGCTCGCCGCTCTGGATCTGGTCCACGAGCGTGTAGATGCCGTCCAGCGCGTCGCCCGCCAAACGCAGACGCCGCTGCCATGGATTTATGGCTATGAGCTGGCGGCCCTGCTCCGCGACCGCATCGAACAGCTTCAGCCTCCACCGGCCGCGGCGCAGGACAAGCCGGCGCCACTTTCCGCCAGCCGGCCGCAGCTCTATGCGCATATCCTGCGGCTGCGCTACCTCGACGATCGATCCTGGAACGAAGTCGCCCAGGTCGTCGGCCTGGCAGCTGGGCACATACAGAACAAGTTGAAGCGCCCGGCGCTGCAGCGCCTACTTGGCGAATTGCTGGATCAGCGCAATCCCGAGGCAGGGGGGCGTGAATCGGCAGCCGCCCCGAGCGCGCCTGGCACGCGCTCCTACCTCACCAATCTGCCGGCGCCGGGTGAGTTCATTGGGCGGCAGGCTGAGGCCGAGAATGTGATGGCCAAGCTGCGGCGACGCCGAATGCCGATCATCGAGATCAGCGGCATCGGCGGCGTGGGCAAATCGGCGCTCGCCAAGCATATTGGCTGGCGCGCGCTCGAGGAGCGGCTGGTAGATGCGGTGATCTGGCTGTGCGCTAAGGATCGCGCCCCCCCGATCGCCGGGGACCGCACGGCCGATGGCCACGCCAGCCTGCGCTCGCTCACCGATCTGTTTGAAACCACCGCGCGCATGCTGGGGGCCAGCCAGGTGCCGCTCGATCCCGAGGCGCGCCGCCGGCAGGCGCTGAATATGCTATCCAGCGAGCGCTTCCCGAACGGCATCTTGATGATCATCGACAACTACGAGACGCTCCAGCCCGAGGAGCAGGAACGGATCGTGTCTTTTTTGTTCGAGGAGCTGCCCTACCCATGCCAGGCGTTGCTGACCTCACGCCACGAAGAGCATCTGGTATTTGTGCAGACCCAAATTCTCCCGACCAAGATCCAGCTCGGGCGAATGTCGCGCGAGGATGCTATGGCATGCCTCGACTATTTTCTCTCGCTGCACTCGCCACCGCTCGTCACCAGCGCGGATGTCAAAGAGCAGATCCTCGCGCTATCGGCCCAGATACCGCTGGCAATACTCTGGCTGCTGGGCCAGCTACGCTATACAGCGCGATCGCAGATCGAAACGATCGAGGAGATCCGTCGCCAGCAAGGCGGCGTGGATGCCCTTCTGAGCTATATTTTTGATTACTCCTACGCGCTGTTGGATGCACACTCAGGCGCACGCCCTGTTCTACATGCGCTCACGGCGTTTGCCGAGCCGGTGATGCTCGAGCCGCTGGCTGCGGTTGCGTCGCTCCCACGCGCGGATGTCGAACACGCCCTGCAGCTGCTCCAGCGTCTTTCACTTATCACACGTGAGGAGGAGGCCGGCCACCCGCACTATGGCTTACTGGAGCTGGCGCGCGGTTATCTGGCCGGCCATATCGCGGCTGCGCAGCGCCACGAACTGTTGCTGCGTGCCGGCGCGTACTACGTCGCGCATCCCCAATCCGACGTCCGCGCGAATATCACCCCGCTGCTGGAGTGGGCACTCAAGGAGCAGGAATACATGTTGGCGCTGGCCCTGTTCGACAGCCTGACCGCGGCACGCTTCGTGGAGAGCGACACGCAGATGCAGGATTGCGCCAGCTATGGCGCGGCGATCGTGGCAGCCGCCCGCGCCCTGGGCGACGATCGCCGCGCCGACTGGTATGAAATGTTTGCTCTGTGCTGGCCGCTGGTGCTGCGCCACGATGTGCTGGCGGCCCGGCTGACCCTGGAGCGCTTGCTTGAGCGCGCCCAGCGCAACGGCTGGCACGAGAATCGCGCCCTGGCCTGTTCCACGTTGGGGCTCCTTTTCAACGATCTGGGCACCGCCGCGGCCAGCGCCGGGCACGACTCAGGCGCATTTTTCGAGACCGCTGCGGCTTTCTTGCGCCGAGCCGCCGCACTGTGGGAAGATCTGGGCAAGCACGACTGGCTGGCTGTGGTGATGGGCCGGCTTGGCACCGTCGCGCGGCAGCTCGGCGATTACGATCGCGCGCTAGACTACTACACCTGGACGGCGGCGCTGTACGATGCGCTTGGCAACCAGGTCGGGCGCGCCAGCGTGCTTGGACGGCGCGGCTACACGCTCCTCCAGCGCTACCGCGCTCAGGGCCAGGGCGACCCACAGGAGATCGAGCGATTGCTGGTCGAGGCGTTGCAGCTCAACGAGCGGCTAGGCAACCGCTGGGGAACTGCTGCCAACAGCCTGCGTTACGCCGAGTTCCTCGAATTGCAACGCCAGCCGGGACGCGCACTCGCGTATGCCACGCGTGCGCGCGCGCTGTTCGAGATCATTCCCGAGCCGCATCGCGCCCGTCAGGCCGCTCATCTGGTGGCGCGCTTACAGGCGCACTACCATGAGTAATTAGCGCGTGCGACCACTTTACTGATCTCTGCATTGGTTGCTTATGGTGG
Organism: Roseiflexaceae bacterium; assembly: GCA_035258585.1. GTDB lineage: Bacteria > Chloroflexota > Chloroflexia > Chloroflexales > Roseiflexaceae > DATFXE01. The sequence continues at coordinate 2,784 of DATFXE010000392.1, forward strand.
GGGTTTGGGGGGGCCGAAGGCCCCTCCAGACCTCCCCAATCAAGACATTAGTAAATTATGCAGAGATCAATATTTTGGTGCAGGCCGTAAACCTCTTTCCAATGCGCCATTTCAAAACATGGCTTTGGGAAGCCATAAAGGTGAGTTGGAAAGGTTCAAATGGCTTCCAGGGCTTTCCAATCAGCAAGGGGGCTTGACAAGTGCGGTATACTGCATATGGAAAGGGTACTCGCACATACGTACATAGGAGGATGAAGGCAATGCAAAAGACCGACTTCGTTAAATCGGTAGCTGAGCGCGCGAACGTCTCGCAGAAAGAGGCCAAGCAGGTCATCGACGCCGCACTCGACATTATCACCGAGTCGCTGAAGGGCGGCGAGAAGGTCACCTTGACCGGCTTTGGCACATTTGAAGTGCGCCAGCGGCAGGAGCGCGAGGGTGTCAACCCGCAGACGCGACAGAAGATCAAGATCGCCGCGACCAAGACACCAGGCTTCAGCGCCAGCAGCACACTTAAGGAAGCGGTTAAGGGCAGCTAGCATTTGCTTGTCGGGTAAGCTTCACGGCGGGCGGGGAAACATTCCTCGCCCGCCGTTTATTTCTGATTGCAGCCTCACAAACACGAGTCCATTGTGTTATAATCGGGCTGCCAATGGTTCGGACGCCGGCAAGCCGCCGGCACTCAGATGACCAAGGAGGTAGCTTGTGAGAAGCATTGTTGCTCGCACATGGGCCTTCGCCGTTGCTGTCGCTCTGCTGTTGGCCGCATGTGGCCAGGCCCTAAGTAGTTCGGCCCCAACCGCCGCTACAGGCGCTCAGCCCACCGCCGCATCTGGCGCAGCTCCAACCGCCGCACCAGCCGGCCAACCCACCGCCGCATCTGGCGGCGGCGCCGTATCCGGCGCCGCCATCCCGATCGGTATCGCCGTGGCCCAGACAAGCAACGTCGCCCTGCTGGGCCAGGAACAGGTGATCGGCGCGCAAATTGCCGAGGAGTTCTTCAATAAGAAAGGCGGAGTCAACGGACGGCCGATCAAGCTGGTATTGCAGGATACTGCCGGCGATGAGCAGGGCGCGATCAATGCCTTCAATACGCTGATCAATAATGACAATGTGGTCGCGATCATCGGGCCGACGCTCTCCCAACAGGCTTTTTCGGCCGACCCGATCGCCGACCGCGCCAAGGTGCCGGTGATCGGTCCCTCGAACACCGCCAAAGGCATTCCACAGATCGGCGACTATGTCTCGCGCGTCTCGGCGCCGGTGGCAGTGGTAGCGCCCAACGCGGTTAAAGTCGCCTTGGAGCAGAACCCGAATATCAAGAAGGTGGCGGTAGCTTTCGCTCAGAACGATGCGTTCAGTAAATCCGAAACCGGAACCTTCCAAAAAACGATCACCGACACGTATAAGCTGGACCTCGTGACCGTCCAGCAATTCCAGACCACCGACACCGATTTTACCACCCAGGCGACCAATATTATCAACCTCCAACCCGACCTGGTGATTATCTCCGGGCTGGCCTCGGATGGCGGCAACCTAGTCAAGCAGCTGCGCGACCTGGGGTACAAAGGCCAGATCATCGGCGGCAACGGCCTCAACACCGCGAATATCTTCCCCGTCTGCAAGGCGGCGTGCGATGGCGTTCTGATCGCGCAGGCCTATAGTTATGAGCTCGACTCGCCCATCAACAAGGAGTTCCGTGACGCTTACAAGGCCAAGCAGAACAAGGAGCCGCCGCAGTTCAGCGCGCAGATGTTCGCAGGCGTCCAGGTGCTGGTCGAGGCGCTGAGTGCGCTGGACAAGACAAAGAAGCTCACCGAAATGGACGTAGCGACGCTGCGCAGCGAGCTGAACAAGCAGATTCTCGCCGGCAGCTATGATACACCGCTGGGCAAGATCTCGTTCACACCAGAAGGCGAGATCAAACAAGAGCAGTTCTATGTTGCCCAGATCAAGATGGACCCCGACGGCACGAACGGCAAGTTTACGTTTGTGAAGTAGCATGATGAAGTTAAAAGTGAAGAGTTACGTGTATTGAACTCAATAGACTTAACTTTTTACTCTTCACTCATAACCCTATGAATACGGCTCTGCTGCTCCAACAGGTGCTGAACGGGCTGGCGATCGGCGGCGTGTATGCGATTTTCGCACTCGGGTATACGCTGGTCTTTTCTATTCTGCGCGTGATCAACTTTGCGCATGGGGCGATATTCACGCTCGGCGCGTATTTTACCTTTGTGCTGACAGGCTCGCGCTTCGGCTTCAACGGCCTACTGGCCAACCAGACGCTGCCTTTCGCGCTGCCCTTCCCGGCTGCCCTGCTGCTGGGCGCTGTGCTGGCCGGCTTTGCGAGCGTTGCGGTCGAGCAGGTGGCGTTCCGGCCGCTGCGGGCCAGAGGCGCCGACCCGCTGCTGTCGCTGGTCTCCAGTTTGGGTATCGCGATCGCAATCGTCAATACCATCCAATACCTGGTCGGCGCCGAGATCTATACCTATCCAGGAACCGCGCTGGGCAACTTGCCGACGGCTATTAATTTCGGCACCGCTACGCGTGTGATACCCGTGCGGACCGTGCAGATAGTGATCTTTGTGGTCTCGATGCTGATTGTGGCTGGGCTAACCTACCTGATCAACGCCACCCGAACCGGCAAGGCGCTGCGGGCGGTGTCGGAAGATGCAACCACCGCCAGCTTACTGGGCATCAACACCGATCGTTTGATCCTGCTGACATTCTTCCTGAGCGGCTTCCTTGGGGGTGTCGCCGGTACATTGGTAGGGCTGAGCGTGAGCATCGCGGGGCCATATTTTGGCATTGCGTTCGGCCTAAAAGGCCTGGCGGTGATCGTGCTGGGCGGGCTGGGCGATATCCCCGGCGCGGTGGTCGGCGGCTTCGTGATCGGGCTAGCCGAGGCGTTCGTGCCAGCGCAGTATGTCGCGTACAAAGATGCGGTGGCGTTTGCGCTGCTTTTCGCCATGCTGCTGGCACGGCCGCAAGGGCTGCTGGGCCGGGCGGCCGTGCAGAAAGTGTAGCGCGGCATGACTGCTTTCTTCTCTACCTACGGCTTTCTGATCACCTCGATGGTCTTCGCCGCGATACTGGCGCTCTCGCTCTACCTGCCGCTGATGGCCGGGCAGCTTTCGCTCGCCAGCCCAGGGTTCTACGCGCTCGGCGGCTATATCGCCGCGATCATGTCGACTAGATTTTTTCCGCCCGCCGACGGACAGTTTCCGATCTCTCAGTTATTGGCGGAGATGGCGCTTGCCGGGCTGGCATCTGCCCTGCTAGCGGTGCTGGTCGGCATTCCAGCGCTACGGCTGCGCGGGATCTACCTGGCACTGGCGACGATTGCGTTTGTTGAGATTCTGCGGGTTCTGTCTCTCAATCTGGAGATCACAGGCGGCGCAGTCGGCATTTTCGGCATCCCACAGCCTTTCAGTACGCAAGCGGCCTACCTCTGGATCGCTCTGCCGCTGCTGCTGATCAGCATGTTTTTCGTCTATCGCCTCGAACGTATTCGTGTCGGGCGCGCATTCATCGCCATCCGCGAGGACGAGCTGGCCGCCGACGCAATGGGCATCAGCCCGACCCGCTACAAGGTGCTGGCGTTCACGCTGGGCGCAGTGCTGGCTGGGGTGGTGGGTGCGGTCAGCGCACATTTCCTAAATACGTGGAACGCGCGCCAGGGTACATTCGATGCCAGCATCAGCTACCTGGCGTTCGTATTGATCGGTGGCTCGCGCACGTTTGTCGGGCCGGTGGTCGGCGGGCTGGCGCTGACAGCGCTTCCCGAGTTGCTGCGCGGCATCGCCGGCATCGCCGGGCTGCCTGGCTGGGTAGCGCAGCTGTTGCGCGATGGGCGCTTGATCGCCTATGGCGTGCTGATCGCCGTGGGTGCAGTGTTCTTCCCACAGGGCTTGATCACACCCGAGTTGCTCGCCCGGCGGAAGCGCAATCTGGTGCTGCCACCTACGCCATCGTCCCATCCAAAGACAGGTGAGGCGCCTTAGCTGCCGGTCTTAGGCATGGTTCGATTCGAACACAATCAGGTTGACAGTTGGGGAGGT
>DATFXE010000393.1:0-7842 GCA_035258585.1 Roseiflexaceae bacterium
AAAGGGTTTGGCGAGAACCGGCAGGGCGACATCGTGTACAAAGTCGTCGTCCAGCCCGACAGCGCCGACGCGCAGCTGCGCTGGAACATGACCTCGACCGTGAGTATTACCGGACGGTAGGAGAGCTTCGGGTAATTGTGGGCGGATCACCCTGATGCACGGGTCGCCGAGCTGTTGGAACGTGGTGGGCATCTAGGACCCGTCGCGTCCTGGCATCGATCAGGAGGCAGGGACGTCCGGCACTTTCCCACCGTCGCGCTTTCCGTCGCTGCATACTGGATCAGGCGGTCGAGCGCCCACGCCGCGACCCGCGCCGATGGGCGCGCGTCCGGCCACGGCTGGCACCGGAGCTGGCTCACTGCGGTTGCGGGCGTGCCGCCTGTCCGCGCCGCACCCGACTGAGCCACAGCAGCAGATTGCGCACGGCACACGCCTGGAACAGCTGGCATTGGGCGGCAGCCTGCCCGACCCGCCGTGCGCGGCGGCAGCCTTGATAGCGCACCAACCAGGCCACAGTCGGCTCGACCCGCCAACGCCCGGCCAGCAGCGCCCGGCCTTCTGCCGTCTGGTTGAATGCTGCCGCCGCCCGCAGATAGCTGTGATAGTCCGAAATGAACACGCTGCGATGGCCCTTCGGGTTGGCGTCCGGATCACGACACTGTGGCCACAGCGGGCAATCCCTGCATTGGGACGCCAAAAAGCGGAACGAGACACCATCGCCCGCGCCGTGGGCGTACACCCGGGTGCTGACCACGCCCTGCGGACAGGTGCAGCTCGTCCGTTCCGGGTCAACCGCAAAGTCGGCGACCGTGAAGCGGTTTGGGTCGCTGCCGCCACTGGTCGGTACCCAGGCCACCAGGACGGTCTGGCCGTCGCTCATGGCGTCGGTGCGGGCGCGGGTCTTGCCCCAGCCGGCGGCCTGATCCATCACCAGCTGCGGTGGCAGCGGCTGAGCAGCATCATGTTGCTGCTGGAGCACGGCAATCGGTGCCTCGCTGTCGGGTGTGCTGCCGGTTAGCGCCACACACGCGCGGATGCGCGTGCTGGTGGTGCTGATGACCGCATTGGTGCCCAGCACGGCCGGACTGCCGTCATGCTTCCGGAACGTGGCTTCGCGATCGACGGCGCTGGCAAGCCGGTGTTCGCCACGCGCGCTGGGAGGGCGTTCCTGCACGAACCCGCTCGCATCACGGGTCAGTTCGTCGGCCTGTACCTTGGCCAGCCCGGCGAGATAGTCGCTAACGACCGTCCGCAGCGGTGGGGCAAGGGTGGACAGGTGCGGCGTGAGGCCAGAAACGACCCAGGTGGTGACGTCGACTGCCGCCTGGAGCTGCTGTTGGCGGGCCACCAGCGTGCGCGCGACGCCAGGATGGGCCAGCGCAGCGAGGTCGAGCGGTGGCAGGGCATGCTGGAGCGCGCGTGGCGCATGGGCCAGCCAGAGCCGGGCCAGCCGCAGCGTCAGGTGGCGCAGCAGTTGCGCCACGCTCTCCGTGGCGGCGACCGGACTGGCCAGGGCGAAGGTGTCGACAATCTGGGGCGTCGTATCTGGCGATTCGGGATCGAGCCGCTCGAGGAATGTGAGCACATCGCGAAAGAAGGCGTCGGAGGCGCGCGTGGTCAGGAAGGCGTGGAAGTCGGCCAGGGTCGAGTGGTCAGGGCCAGGCGCACTCAGCGGCAGGCCGACGAAGGCGCGCACCAGCAGGTTGGTGCTGAGGAGTTCCTCCAGCGCCGGGTCAGAGCAGCTGTCAGCCCAGGCGCGGACAATTTCAGCGCGGACGAACTGTTCGATAGTAAAGGTGGGCGGGCGCCCGGGCCGGTCAGGGGGATGGTGATAGGCGGCGCAGGCGGCGACGACAGGGGCTGGATCATACGACTGGGCGAGTAAGACGAGCGGATGGTCGGCACAGCGCTGGAGCAGCGGCCGGTATATTAGCGTACCGAGCCAGGCCAGGATGGGCTCCAAAAAGCAGCCGATGAAATACTGCACCAGCGGTGGGACGTCTGGCAGATCAGGGGTGCCACCCCGCAACACGGGTGGTACAATAGGCATATCAACTGCCTTCCTGTGACGTGATTGGTTTCGACACCCAGATTATGCCACAGGTGGGCAGTTGCGCATAACTACGGAATAATTACCCGAAGCTCTCCACTCTGGATTGATACGCTCACTTCTGATGGGCTGGTACTCACCGTCCGAAAGTCCTGCCGCCGCGTGCCGCATGGCACTCATGTGAATGTAGGGTCCTGGCATAGGTTGTGCCCTCCGCTTATTCCGGCGCACCAACCGCTATTTCCAGCGGTTGAGCCAGCGCCGCATCTGCCAACCGATCGTTATGCGGAAGCCAATGCGTTCGAGATAGGGCAGGATGAAGAGTGCAATATCGTTCAGACTCTGCACGTAGCGCCGCTCGCCGCCAGGTACATGGGTGATATGCCCGCGCCAGGCGATCTGATTATCTCGGGCGCTCAGCTTCTCACGCCAGATTCTTATAACGAAGGAATGGGTATGTCCCTCGAACGAATCCATGGCTTTTCCGTCGCTGTCACACTCTACATAGCTCGTGCAGCCAGCGCCTGTCGGGGAGGTGCGGAGGGGCTGGAGGCCCCTTTCGCACCTCCCCAACTGTAAATGTGGATCGTCGCCAGGCGAAACCATGTCTATGAGAGTATATAGGGAGTGCATATCTCGGAACGTTCCTTACGTGTATCTCGGAACGTTCTTGCGCTGACGGTGATGGATCTGGGGCGGCCAGTCACGAAGGGATATATACAGCGGCAGAACATGGAGTGGCCAGCTGTCAGCCAGTGGCCAGGAAACCAGATCTAGCGTTGATGCTTCAGCATGCGCTCTACCACTTGGCTCTCGTGCTGGATGCGCTGCTGAAGGTTCGTCAGTGTATCTTGTAGTTGTCTGAGGTAATCGAGGGCATCAGTCAGGAGAATCGCCGATGTGCCGAGTGTTGGAAAGCCATCCAGCGACCAGTTCCAACTATCATAGTGGTTTATTCTGATCTGTTCATAGAGTGCCCTCGTATATGCTGTAGGTCTGACACCAAGCTCCTTATGTAAGATTGCGGCACAACGCTCGAATTGATGGAGCGCCGCCGTCCGATCGCCGGACAGCGCGTAGAGTCGCATGATCCGCTGATGGGTTTGCTCGCGAGCCTGATCATAGCGCAGGATCTGTGTTCCGATGGCCAAACCGCGCTCATAGTCGTGATGTGCTTCGCAGTAGCCCATGAGCTTATCGAGCAGCGCGAGATACGCGCTTTGGAGTCGCTCGCGCTCGTACAAGCACCACTCGTAATACCAACCATCCAGCAGATCTCCACGATAAAGCTCGACGGCACGCCGGAGGTTCTCCGCAACCGCATCCTCGATCTGCTCGCCGGGGATTCCGATGGTATCGTTGAAGGCTTGCTCGAAGATGTCTACATCGACCCAGAGATTCGCATGCGGATGAATCTGGATCCTATCATGCTCGATCAGCAAGCCTTTGCTCTGGGTGGGTTGCAAAAGATTAAGCGTGGTCTGGAGCTGCCATACCGCCTTGCGAAGATAGGTTTTTGACTGAGATGTAGATGTATCCCCCCACAATAAGGCGGCGAGCTTTTCACGTTGGTGGGGCAATCCACGGTGGAGCAGCAAGTAGCAAAACAACTGCTGGACCTTTTCAGACTTAAAGCCAGGAACCGTCTGCGCGTCGCATTCGACAGAAAACCTTCCGAACAAGTGAATGCCTAGAGTGAGCATAACGATCACCTCACAATGCTCAATCAGCCGCTATTCAGTTAGCGATCGGTGGTTTGTCAAGAGTGGTGCAAAATGCTAGCCAGGCATCCGCAGCTTTCTGAAGCGCAGGCCGCGCACCACGGCGTAGAACAGCAGCATGCAGCTGCCCTCATTCCGAAAGGCCGCGGCCATCTTCTACTGCTGGGCTGCCGTACTGAATCCCTCGGCGGCAGTGCGGCGCGGTGAGAACGCATTAACGCGAGGGCGCTTCGATCACGACGGTTGGACAGCTAACTGACGTGAGTGTCCAATTGCAGGATTCTGCTGACGTATACCGACGATTGAAGAGGTGCTGCTATGGGGAGCGGAACGTCTTCTGACAGACGATACAGCGATTGTGACTACACACGACGTTGCCCAACCACATTACCTAGAACAATCTGGCAGTTCTGAGCATCTTCGCCGATGAAGAATATACTCTTTGTGTGTTAAACGCTAGAGACGAAAAAATTGGTGGATTGCATCGGGTGGCTGGGCTATCCTATTGGATCTTCGATATCGTTTGGACAAATGAGAACACGAATTATGGTGCATTCGCTGCCGCGACCACGCTCAGCGCCTCGTGTTGAGGCTGGCTCATCCGACCCATACAGCCCGGCCGCTTTGTACCTGTCGTTGGGGCGTGTCACCGCGTTCATCCGCACAGGACGCGCGCCTCCTCGATCGCCTGCTCCAGGGTCAGCGCTCGCCCGGTCGCGACGGCTGCCGACCAGGCCTCTTCGCCGAGCGCGGCGCGGGTGCGCGCCATCGCCTGCGCTTCCAGGTCGCGCGCGCCAGGAAACAGTCCAAAGGCTCCTTCACTGACTAGCATACCACAACCAAACAGGTGTGCCGCCCGTTCTAACTGGCCGGTCGCTTCCGCCAGCAGCGCCGCAGCGTTCAGAATAACAATCGTGTGTCCCTCAGAGAGCCACAGTGTCTCGAGCGCCAGGCAGTCGTTCAAGCGCGCTCTGGCCAGCTCGGTGTCGCCCAACAGGATCGCCGTTTGAACTAGGTGCGCGGGCACACGGATGAGCGCCCGCACGCCATCAAGCTGACGAAACAAGATCAGGCACTCCTGGAACAGCTGATCCGCCCGTGCGCCATCCCCACAAGCGAGGTAGTAAGAGCCGAGATCGAGCAGCGAATAGGCGATCCCGCCAGGATCTTCCTCCCGCCGACAGAGCGCCAGGCTCTCCTCAAGACGCTCGAGCGCTTTTGGATAATTTCCATTGAGCAGCGCTGCTTGGGCCAGGAGGCGCTGTATCTCAGCGATACCGAGTGGGTTGTTCAGCCGCTGATAGATCGCCAGACAGCGCACGCCATAGGCGAGCGCCTGCTCCGCATCGCCACGCGACGCTGCGAACCAGCCCAAATCAGCAAGCGCTCGCACTTGAATCGCCAGATCGCTCTCGGCCATGCCTCCTAGATCAAGAATCTGCTGATTCAGTCGAATGAGATCTGCCGTCAGACCTCGCATGATCAGACTTATGCTCCAGAGGGTATAGATCGGCTCAATGACCGCCGCCTCCTGTCGTTCGATCGCCCAGCGCATCGCCGCTTGGAGATTGACCAGCTCATCACTAGCCCACCGTATTGACAATCCCGTATCAACCGATTGTACTGGCTTGCCCGCATTCCAGCGCGCCGCGAGCATTCCGTAAACCTGCGCGTGCCGGCGGCGCAGCTCCTCCAGCTCGTCCTGCGCCGCAAGCTGGGCCAGCGCGAACTCGCGCAGCGTCTCGAGCATGGTGTAGCGGACGTCACCATCCGCTTGCTCGCGCAGCACGACCAGGCTGTTGTCGATCAAGACTGCCAGGCCGTCGAGCAGTTCGCCGGTGGCGAAGGCGCGATCTGGCCGGCTGTCATCCTCGGAGACCACCTTGGCGGCAATATCAGCCGTCCACCCGCCGGTAAAAACCCCCAATCGTCGGAACAGTCTCTGATCGTCCGGGTCGAGCAGACTGTAGCTCCAGGCGATCGTGTCACGGATGGTCTGCTGGCGGGCCGGGGCGTCACGCGGACCGCCGGTCAGGAACGCCAGCGTCCCGGCGCTCTGGATTCGTGCCAGCAGCGCGTGCGCGGTGAAGTGCTTGATGCGTGCGGCCGCCAGCTCGATCGCCAGCGGCAGCCCGTCGAGCCGCGCGCAGATCTCGGCCACGGCACTGGCGTTCGTGTCGGTGAGGGCAAAGGATGGCTGCCGCCTGGGCGCGCGCCACGAACAGCGCCACAGCCGGGCTCTCCATCAGGAGCGCCGCAGCCGCGGCCTGCCGCCGATCGGGGAGATTGAGTGGCGGCACCGGGTATTCGTGCTCGGCGGCGAGATGCAGCGCGACCCGGCTGGTGACCAGCAGGCGACACTGCGGCGCGGCGGCCAGCAGTTCGGCCAGCAGCGGGGCGGCATCCAACACCTGCTCGAAGTTATCCAGCACCAGCAGCAGCGCGCGGTCGCGCAGATCGTGGGCGATGATGTGAATGAGCGGCTGCCCTGGCCGCTCGGCGATGGTGAGCATCTGCGCGATCGTCGGAACAACCAGCGCTGGATCGCGGATGGCCGTCAGATCCACGAAAGTGGCTTTTTCGATAAAACTGTCGGACAGGGCGGCGGCAACCTGGAGCGCCAGGCGGGTCTTGCCGGTACCGCCCGGCCCGGTCAACGTCAGCAACCGCACGTCGGGGCGGCGCAACATTGCGCACACGGCGGCGACTTCGGCCTCGCGCCCGATTAGCGGCGTGGGTGGGATGGGCAGATGGGAGTGTGCGGGAGCCGCTGGTGGGGTCGGTGGAACGAGTGGCGACGTAGGGAGCCGCGCCCCGGCCGGCAGCGGTAGTTCGGGCGGCGCCACGTCCAGTCCCTGACGCGCAAACTGCACGAAGGTCGTGCGCTCGTCTGGCGGGATGGCCAGGTGCTCAGCCAGCAACTCGGCCAACTGGCGCGAGGGGCGCTGCTCGTCGCCCTCGACCTTGCGGATACTGACGACTGAGCAGCCGACCAGCCGCGCCAGCGCGTCCTGGGTCAGATCGAGCGCCTTGCGCCGCCGTTTGAGCCAGACGCCGAACGTGGGCATGTCGCTCATCACCACCTCCGCCGCGCACTCCACCACTTGCAGACGATGATCACTTTTTGGATCACTTTTTCCATCGCTGATCATAGCACAAAGTGACTGCCGCTGTGCGTATGAGCGTGGTGTAATAGCTCCAGAAAGTTCGACAAACAAGTTGAAACAACAGGAGGACACCATGGACCCGATCACCGCTATCAACCTGGAGTTCGTGCGCGAGGTGCGCGAGGAGTGGTCGAGGGAGCCGGCTGCTCTCACGAAGCAAACGATGCGGGCCGCTCGCCCCAGTCGCGCCGATCACCTGCGCGTGGCGGTTGGCCAGCGTCTGATCGCCGCCAGGATGTGGCTCCAGGCGCACGCGGCGCCAGCCAACCTCTGATTGACGATGACCAGGGTTTCAGTTGAGCCGGTCGTCGGTCTGCCTGGCCGCACGCGAAGCCACCGCTTCGGCTGTACGCGTATCTGGATCAGTACACCGGCGTGGCGAGCCAGCAGCGCTCCGGCCGCGCGCAGCGCAAGCGCGGTGGCGCGCTACGCCGATGGCCCAATATTCGCGCCTCGCACGTTATACTCTTGAGCGGTCACCTTCACGTATCCGGCCTACATCAGCGCGCTGAGTGCGCTGGCGCTAGCGGCCGGCGCTTGCTCGGCCGAGTGATAAGCAGGGAGGCTCACAATGGCAGGCCACAGACCATTTCGCTTCGGGGCAGTGTATTTCACTCTGGAGAACTGGGCTGAGCGCGCGCGCAAGGTCGAGTCGCTCGGCTACTCCACCCTGGTGCTCGGCGAGCATCCCGCGGGTGGCGGCCCCAGCCCGCTGATTGCGCTCATGGCGGCGGCGAATGCGACCACCACATTGCGCATCACTACACACGTGCTGGCCAACGATTTTCGCAACCCGGTGCTGCTGGCGCAGGACGCAGCCACCCTCGACGTTCTATCGGGCGGGCGCTTCGAGCTGGGCCTTGGCACCGGCTGGTCGTGCGATGACTACGCCAGCCTCGGCGTA
>DATFXE010000394.1:0-3276 GCA_035258585.1 Roseiflexaceae bacterium
GCCGTCCCTGCCGATGTCGCCGAGCCTGGCAACGAAGCTATTCCCCGTCGTCGAATCGACCCACGCGCCACCGCGGCTGAACTGGACCCCGTGCAACTGGACGGCCGCAGGATACGTCGTCAGGAGCGAGACATCGTGCGCTCCTTCGTTATTTGGATCGCTGATCACGAACGTATCCGTGAAGCTGCCGCCAGGGCCGACCTGCGCTGTCGCCGCGGGGATGGCGACAATGTGGATCGAAGCGTGCTGGCCAATGCTACTCGCGGCCGCGGCCGTGCCGGCTCCGGCGGCGACGAAGGCGAGCGTCCCGAGCAGCGTGGTGGAAGCGATCCGCGCTGCGATGGTTCGGAGATACATGATCATGTTCCTTTCATCATCAGATGTGTGGCGCGCCACATGGCGTGCCGAAGACCTGCGATAAGCATAGCCGCTGGCGCCGATCGCCGGTAGTAGGAAAATCCTGGGGCCAGGGCCGGCACACCCTGGTGTATGAGTGCGAAAACCCTGGGATCGTTTACTCAGGAGGCGCTGGCGGCGTCGCGCGGGAAGCGCGCGACGATACATGTCCCGTGCTCAGCTGTCGAATCGATCGCGACCGTTCCACCGGCCGTGGCCGCGCGCTCGCGGATCTCCAGCAGTGCCAGCGCCGATCCGTTGGAGGCGGGCTCGTGAGCGAACGGTGCGGCATCGGCGCCATCTCCGCAGATGGTCAGCTCGAGCGCGCCGCAGCGTTCGGCGGCCCGGATGCGCAGCGCGCGCCCGGCGGGCGCGCGTATCAGCATATCTATCGCATCCTGCGCGATCCGAAAGCAGGCCGTTTCGACCGCGCTGGGCGGGCGCACGCTGAAGGGGGCTGCGTCAACCGTGATCTCGAGCCCAGACTGCGCCGCGAGCGGCTCGACACTCACGCGGATCGCCTCCAGCAGCCCAAAGTCTTTCAGCGCGGATGGGCGCAAATCAAACGACAGGGAGCGAATTTGATCGAGCACCCGATCGATCGCCACCATCGTGTCGTGGAGCTGCGCGCGCACAGCCGGATCGCTCGACGTATCGTCGAGGATCTGCAAATTGACCTGGAGGGCGGCGATCTCCTGGCCGATCGCCTCGTGCAATGTTGTGGCAACCGTACCGCGCTCGACTTCCTGCGTCGCGAGCAGCTGGTGCGACAACGCCGCCAGCTGCTTGTTCGCGACACTCAAAGCGGCAGTTTGCTGCTGGACGCGCACGTCGAGCTGGCTGTTGAGGACGGCGAGATCGCTCAATGCGCCATCGCGCGCCCGCAGCGCGAGGATCGCGACGGCGGCTGTCCGCAGGCCAATCAGGAGCCCGAGCGCGCTGCCGCCGATAATGATCTGCTGGGTGCGCTGCACGCTCGACTGCGACTGAGCGGTGCGCACGTCGAGCAATTGGCGCTCCTCATGCTCCATCGAGCGAATCAAGCTGTCGATCTGGGCTTCGATCGACTGCTGGACCGTCGTCGGACCGGCCCCGCTCAGCACCGCCGCAAACTCATTCATATGGGTGTGCAGCAATGGCTCCAGCTGATCCAGCCGCCGCTGCTGGTTCGGGTTATCAGCTGTCAGCGTGCGCAAGTCGGACAGCGCTGGGGCAATTCGGTCGATCGCCGCGCGCGCCGCGGCGATCGTCTCGGGCGCGTGGGTCAGTGCGGCGGCAGATCAAAGCTGATCTCGAGGTGACCACGCGCGGCCTGGCGTTCGAGATACCAGCGCAGCGACTCCTCCAGTCCCAGATCGTCGAGCTGGGAGGGCCGCAAATCGAGCGCTATCGCGCGCACCTGCGCCAGCACACGCTCGATCGTCGCAATACTCTCCTCGACTTGCTCGGGCAGTTGCGCCGGATCGACATCCAGCAGATCCTGCAAACCCATTTGCATAATCGTCAGCTCCTGACCGATCTCGTCGTGCAGCTCGCGGGCGATCGCGCGGCGCTCAGCTTCCTGGGCGTGCAGCAGCTGTGTCGAGAGATTTTGGAGCCGATCGCGGCCCGCCTGCACCTCGTGTAGCAGCCGAATGGGCGCGGTCAACGGAAGAACCCCGCCTAAGCAGCCGGTGATCCGGCCAGCGCCATCGCGCAGCGGCTCGATCTGCACGGAAGCGGTTTGCCCGCCCAGCTCGCGCTGATAGGCAAACATTTGTCCGGCCAGCGCCTGACGATGTGCATCCAGGCAAGCGCGTACCATAGCGCTCGGCACACCCGTAGTGGCAACATAGGCGCTGATGGGCTGCCCTAAAAATTGCGTGGGGTCGCTCGGCAGATCGAGCACGCCGCCGCCAGAGATGCCTGTGATGCGCAGCTCGGTATCGGTGGTCCATAACACCAGCGGCAGCTGGCGGTCGACCAGCGCGAGCATCGCCGTGCTGGTGCGGAACGCCTGCTCTGCTTCCGCGCAGGCCCGCGCCTGGGCCTGGCGATCCAGCTCATCCGTCACAAGCTGTGCCAGGTCGCGCAGTGTATCAAGCTCGTCCGCGGTCCAGTTCCGTGGCGCCGTATCGGCAGCGCAGAACGCGCCGCGCGCAATGCCATCGCCGGCGATCAACGGCACGCCCACGTATGCAAGCATCCCCGGATCGGCGGCGGCAGACGCCGGTTGCAGCATCGGATGGGTGCGCGCATCGCCGACGATCAGCGGCGCGGCCTGTGCAACGACAGACCGGCAGCAGTGGGGAGTGGCGAATCGTAGCCCATCGGTCGGTTGGTTCGAGTAACTCGGCGCTCCCGATCACGGTCAGCCGATCCGCATCTGCGATCACAACCAGCGCGGTCGGCGTGGATAGTATCCGGGTGGCCAGGCGCGCCAGGCGGTCAAACGCAGGATCGGTGGGCACGTCGAACCCAGCTATCTGCTTTTGGGCCGTGCGGCAGGCATCACGCAGCATGGCGTATCCTCACGAATCCAGTCGAGCGCATGCATTGCAACGATAGGAGACCTATGGTCTCCGCCGCTCACGTTGTATGATGAATGGCATCAACTAGGCCAACCATTAGCGGAAAGAAAAGACCCTCGATGGTTGTGAACAACATCACGGAGCGAGAACCGACGGTCCAGATATGCCTGGGAATGCGCCATATCATCAGGGCGTGCAGGTAGTTGCGCTCTCACTGGGAAACAGTCTACCATCCGATGGTGAGGGGATGTTAAAGATTACGTGGGTATTTGTTGAGACTGAAGGCGATCAGGGTGTCGATGCCATCCTGGTGCAGCGCTCGTACTATTGCAATAAGACAAGGTTTCGCCTGGCAGCGATCAGCTTTACA
>DATFXE010000395.1:0-4968 GCA_035258585.1 Roseiflexaceae bacterium
ACGCGCCCTCGCCCAAGCAGAGGTCGCCGATCGCGCTGGCGATCGGGCTGCGC
The DNA here is from genome assembly GCA_035258585.1 of Roseiflexaceae bacterium. GTDB lineage: Bacteria > Chloroflexota > Chloroflexia > Chloroflexales > Roseiflexaceae > DATFXE01. Next base: position 54 of record DATFXE010000395.1, read on the forward strand.
TGTGTGCAGCGTATATGGAGGCGGCCGAGCTCTACCACGGCGACCTGCTGCCTGCCCTGTATGACGACTGGGTGCTCGTCGAACGCGAGCGGCTGCGCCAGGCGTTCCTGGCCGCGCTGGAGCGGCTGGTCGTGCTGCTGGAACAGCAGCAGGACTATGGGGCGGCGATCAGCTACGCCCAGCGGCTGCTGCGGCACGACCCGCTGCACGAGGCGGCCTACCAGCACCTGATGCGGCTGCACGCGGCAAGCGGCGACCGCGCCAGCGCGGTGCGGGTCTATCACACCTGCGCCACCATCCTGGAGCGCGAGCTGGCAGTCGAGCCCAGCCCCGCGACCAGTGTGATCTACGAGCAGCTACTGCACGGCGATGTGCGGCCTACCATGCCTCCTCTCGTGCCAGCCAACAAACGACCAGTGCAGAAGGATGCGCTGTCCATCCCGCCCGCCTCGGCTCGACCCGCCCTGGTCGCGTTGGCACCGCTGGTCGGCCGCCAGGAGGAGTGGGCGCAGATGCAGGCCGCCTGGCAAATGACCGCGACCGGCGGCCCACATATGCTTGTGCTGATGGGGGAAGCCGGCATCGGCAAAACCCGGCTGGCGGAAGAGTTGCTCGAATGGGCTGGCCGGCAAGGGATCGTTATCGCCAGCGCGCGCTGCTACGCCGCCGAGGGCGGGCTGGTCTATGCCCCAGTGACAACCTGGCTGCGTACGGAAGCTATCCGGGCGACCATACCTGTGTTCGCCGATGTCTGGCTCACCGACGTCGCGCGGCTTCTTCCGGAGCTGCTGGCCGAACGTCCAGACCTACAGCATCCCGGCCCGCTGACCGAAGCATGGCAGCGCCAGCGGTTGTTTGAGAGCCTGGCGCGGGCCACGCTTGGCGATCGCCGGCCCCGGCTGCTGCTCCTGGATGACCTGCAGTGGTGCGATGCGGAGACGCTGGCATGGTTGCATTACCTGCTGCGCTTCGATCCGCAGGCACAGCTGCTGCTGATTGGGACGGTGCGATCCGAGGAGCTGGCCCCCGATCATCCGCTGACAACGGTGCTTCAAACCGTACGCCGCAGTGGGCAGGTGACCGAGATCGCACTCGGACCGCTGGATGCCGGCGGCACGGCGGCCCTGGCCGCGCATGTGGCTGGACGGGATCTCGACACGACCCTGGTAGCCCACCTGCACGACGAGACCGAAGGCAATCCGCTGTTCGTGGTGGAGACGGTGCGTATGGGCGCCCTGGCGCAGACGGTGCAGGCAGAACACGCTGTCAATGACACGATTGGGCCACCCGGCCCGCCGCTCCCGCTCCCGCCGGCGGTGCAGGCGGTGCTCGCCGCACGCCTCGCGCAGCTCTCGCCCGCGGCGCGCGAGGTGGCGAGCCTGGCCGCGACGATCGGGCGGGCCTTCACCTTCCCCGTTCTGGCGCGCGCCAGCGACACAGACGAGCCGACGCTGGTGCGCGGGCTGGACGAGCTCTGGCAGCGGCGGATCGTGCGCGAGCAGGGCGAAGAGGCCTACGACTTCAGCCACGACAAACTGCGCGAGGCGGCCTACGCGGAGCTGAGCGCCGCACGGCGGCGGCTCCTGCATCGCCGCGTGGCTGAGGCCCTCGAAGCAGCGCACGCTGGCGAGCGCGACGTGCTCAGTGGGCAGATGGCGGCCCACTACGAGCGCGCCGGGCTGCCCGCACAGGCGCTGCCCGCTTACCAGCGGGCAGCCGAGGTAGCGCGGCGTGTCTACGCCAATCAGGAAGCCATTATCTATTTCAGACGGGCATTGGCGCTTCTCGAAGGCCACCCAGGCGGGCGTGTGCCTCCACCGGACGAATTCCAACCGGAATGGCGGCAGGAGATTGCACCGCAACTCCACGAAAGTCTCGGCGACGTCCTGGAACTGACCGGGCAGCATGACGACGCCCGGGACGCCTATCAGACGGCGCTTGCACGGCTGCGAGGGGATGCCTCCATCTGGCATGCGCGGCTCCAGCAGAAGCTAGGCACGACTTGGGTGATTCAACGCCAATACGATGATGCGTTGCGCGCCTACCAGATAGCTGAAACGAGCCTGGGCCAGGGACCGATTGAGAAAGACCTGGAGTGGTGGCAGGAGTGGATCCAGATCCAGCTTGACCGGATGCTGCTGCATTATTTTCAAGCCCAAGTTGGCGAGCTAACGGAGCTGGTCGAGATGACCGGGCCGATCGTGGAGCGCTATGGAACTCCGGCCCAGCGCGCTCGGTTCTTCTGGGGCCGCGTGCAGATGGTCCTCAGGCACGACCGCTATGTTGTGTCAGAGGAAACGCTGAGCTATGCCCAAGCCCAGGTGGCAGCCAGCGAGGAATCAGGAAGCCTGGGCGAGCTTGCCAACGCTCGATTTGTGCTTGGTTTTTGCCACCTGTGGCGGAGCGAACTCGATGCGGCAGAGGAGCATATGCACGCCGCATTGCCCCTAATGGAGCGCACTGGCGATATAACCCTGCAGTCGCGCTGCCTGACCTACCTGACGATAAGCTACCGGACGCGCGGGCACGTGGAAGCCGTCCGACGCTCGATTGAGCGGAGCATGGCCGTGGCGACGACGGGCCAGATGCTTGAATACCTCGGTGCAGCCAAAGCGAATCTGGCCTGGGTAGCCTGGCGCGAGGGGAAGCTGTCCGAGGTACAGCTGAACGGCCGCGCCGCCCTGGAGCTGTGGCAGCAGACGCCACTCGTCTACCCGTTTCAGTGGACGGCGCTCTGGCCGCTCATCGGTGTGGCACTGGCTCAGGAGCAGCTCCCTGACGCGATGAACTATGCGCGCGCACTGCTCACACCGGTCCAACAACGCTTGCCTGATGCGCTGACAGCGGCCATAGAGGATGCGCTAGCGGCATGGGATCAGGGTCAGGCAGAGACAGCAGGCACCCACCTGCATCGCGCGTGTGCATTGGCCCAGGAGTTGGGCTACCTCTAAGCGAGTTGGAACCTTTCGCTGAGCGCTGATGGCTCAGAGCTGAGCGCTCCTCCGAAAATTGCTCCCCATGTAACGCTCGTGAAGCGCCTGTGGATCGTTGCCTCTGCTATCCTCATCTCATGCATACACTGATCGGTCGCTGCCTGGCCGATCGGCATCATTACACAAGGAGGAAGCGCCATGTCTATTGAGAGCACGTACCAAACGATGATGGCTTATGCGCGAAGCCATGACACCAGTTTTGTCGCCGAAGATGCCGTGTTTACCGACATGGCCAGCGGCGAAGAAACCAGCGGCCGTGCGGCGATCGCGCAGATGCTGGACTATTTCTATCACCACGCGTTCGACGCGCACGCCGAACTCATCCATCTGATCGCCGCCGATGGGCAAGCGACGATCGAGGGCTACGTTGTTGGAATGCATACCGGCGAGTTCGCGGGGATCCCAGCAACCGGCAAGGACGTCCGGGTGCCGATCGCGGTCGTGTACGATCTCGCAGACGACCAGATCAAGCGCGCCCGGGGCTACCTGCTGATCAGCGTGCTCTTCCAGCAATTGGGCGTCCAATAAGCGGCTGCGGGTGCTGACCGCGAAGCCTTTGGCGATGGCTGCGGCGCCGCATAGTTGCGTTCTCGAAGGAGGAAGGTCACAAAGGTTCTCGTGGCTCCCTATCCGTCTGTCGTGGTACACTGGTCACCATCCCCGATCGTCATATTGTGTTCGCGCAGATGTATGCTGCACAAAGGAGGCGAGCATGGCAGCGGACCCCCGCACCGTGGTGCCGGCGATCGATCCCACCCTACTCGCCGACGTTGTACGCCAAGATCAGTGCAACCCGGCCTTTGACATCCTCACCTGGACAGTCGAACCACTCAGCCACGAGAAGATTATCGACACCACCGGTGGCCTCTTCTTGCTCAGCGGCACGGGGCGGGATGAGCATGGCACGCGGTCCTGGTCAATCGTCCTGAAGATCCTGAACAACCCAAAGGAGTGGGCGCAGGACCCGCGCTCGTGGGCGTATTGGAAGCGTGAACTGCTGGCCTTTCAGTCGGGCCTGTTGGCCGCTTTGCCGACTGGTCTCAGCGCGCCGCGCTGCTACGGCACGACCGAGCACGCAGACAACGGCTGGATCTGGATGGAGCATATTGCGGAGTCGACCGGCCGCCGCTGGTCGCTGGACCATTTTCATCGCGCCGCACGCCACGCTGGCCGCTGCGCTGGCGCCTTCCTCAGCGGCGTGCCACTCCCGAACGCGCCCTGGCTCAGTGCGCCATTCTTCCGCAGCGTCTTCGCGGATGGTGACTGGTGGGCCAACCACATGGACCCCGCTGCACCCACCAACGCATGGCAGAGCCCCCTAGTGCAGCAGGCCTTCAGCGATGCGCTCCAATCGGGTGTACTGCGGATCTGGGCCGAGAAGCAGCGCTTCTGGGCGACGATCGATCGGTTGCCGCAAGTGCTGTGTCACAACGATTTCCACCGCCGGAACTTGCTGTGGCGGCTGGGCGCGGATGGCCAGGAGGAACTTGTGGCGCTCGACTGGGCGTTCTGTGGACCGGGCGCGCTGGGCATGGACCTGGGCGAACTCGTAGCCACGAGCGCGTACTTCTTTGAGGTCGAGCCAGCAGAGATCGGCGAGCTTGAGGCAACCGTGCTCGATGGGTATCTCGCCGGCCTCCAGGGCGCCGGCTGGTCCGGCGATCCGCAATTGGTGCGCCTGGGATACCTGTTGTCGGCGATGCTGTGGATGGGCGCCACTCTGCCGGGTTGGGCAGCCGTGATGTTACCGGACGAGTCCGGCATCAATGCTCAGGCCATGTACGGCCGATCGGCGGATGCGGTGTTGGCGGGCTGGGTGAGGTTGACCGAGTTCTTGCTCTCCCGCGCCGACGAGGCTCGCCAGCTGATGCGCAAACTGGGGCTGGCGTGAAGCTGGCAAATGTGATAGCTATTGCACGCCT
>DATFXE010000396.1:0-4733 GCA_035258585.1 Roseiflexaceae bacterium
TCCAGAATTGGGGCCGCTACAAGGATATCGACGGCGATGGCATCGCCTACCGCACGCTGCCGGGTAACACAAACGCCCGCGCGGCCTACCTGACGCGCGGCACTGGACATAACGAGTTCGGCATCTACAGCGAGCGCCCGATCGACTGGCAGAACAACCTGGACCGGCTGACCCGCAAGCACGATTCTGCCCGCAAGGCCGTGCCCGCGCCTGTGCTCGAAGAGGCGCAAGGCGCCAAGATCGGCATCATCGCCTATGGCTCGAGCGACCCGGCCGTGCAAGAGGCGCGCGACCGACTGCGCAAGGAAGGCTTCGAGACCAGCTACCTGCGCCTGCGCGCGCTGCCGCTGGGCGAGCCCACCCGCGAGTTCGTGGCAAAATACGATCGGGTGTACGTGGTCGAAATGAACCAGGACGGCCAGATGCAACAGCTCATCCAGCTGCATGTGCCTGAGCACGCTACTAGGGTTCGCTCGTCGCGCAACTGCAATGGTCTGCCGATCAGCGCGCGGTTCATCACCGAGTCGATTTTAGAACAGGAACGTTAGAAAGTTAGAAAGTTAGAAGGTTAGAACGTTGCGCATCGAAGACAATGCGATGCAACCAACAACCTGCAAACCTGCAAACCTTCTAACGCTAAGGAGCATATATGACTGTCGATACAAAATCAGCTAATGGCAAGCCGGCGAACGTCAACCGGATCGGCCTGACCCAGCAGGAGTACCGCGGCGGCGAGACCACGCTGTGCCAGGGCTGCGGGCATAACTCGATCACCAGCCAGATCATCGCCGCCGCCTACGACCTGGCGCTCCAGCCGAACCAGATCATCAAGGTCAGTGGCATCGGCTGCTCGAGCAAGACGCCGGCCTATTTCCTCAACCGCTCGCATGGCTTCAACACGCTGCACGGCCGCATGCCCTCGGTGGCCACCGGCGCGATATTGGCCAACCGCAACATGACCGCGATCGGCGTGAGCGGCGATGGCGATACCGGCAGTATCGGGCTGGGCCAGTTCAAGCACATGGTGCGCCGCAACGTCCCGATGGTCTATATCGTGGAAAACAACGGCGTGTATGGCCTGACCAAAGGCCAGTTTTCGGCCACCGCCGACGTGGGCCAGCACCTCAAGTATGCCGGCACCAACGAGCTGCCGCCGATCGATGTCTGTATCGAGGCGCTGGTGGCCGATGCCGGCTTCGTGGCCCGCTCGTTCGCCGGCGATGCCAAGCAGGTGCGCGAGCTGCTCAAGGCGGCCATGAGCTTCAACGGCACGGCGGTGCTCGACATCATCAGCCCGTGCGTGACGTTCAACAACCAGGACGATTCGACCAAGAGCTACGGCTACGGCAAGGAGCACGAGGAGCGCATCCAGGAGATCGAGTTCATCCAGGCCTACGACGATATCAAGGTGGACTACGAGCCGGGTACTGAGCAGATCGTCAAGATGCACGACGGCCCGACGATCAAGCTGAAGAAGCTCAGCCGCGACTACGACGCGACCAACAAGTGGCGGGCGCTTGAGCTGCTGGAGGAGGCGCGCGCCAAGCAGGAGTTCCTAACTGGCCTGCTCTACATCAACGAGAATCGCCCCACCCTGCCCGACACGATGCGTCTGGTCGAGACGCCGCTGGCGCAGCTGCCCGAGGCTAAGCTGCGGCCCTCGCGCGAGGCGTTCGCCAAGGTGATGGCCGATCTCGTATAGCAACCTCTGGTTCGATCTGCCGCGGGCCGCGCCACTCTGGCGCGGCCCGCTTTTTGTGTTATTGCACGCTTTGCGAACACTGTAAGGTTTCGATATGATCTTCGTAGGGCCATCCTGCTAGACTGGCGTTGAAACAGTTTGTGAAGGCCGATTTGCCGGCGGCAGCATGGTACTTTACGTTTCATTTACAGGAGTTACGCGGTGGCCCTCTCAAGCGCTGTTTTGCCTGCGGCAGCAAGGTACTTCCCTTTAAATTGTTTTTCGTTTTTTCGCTTGCAGAGCGAAAAAACGAAAAACAAAAAGAAGATAAAGTACCGCTGCGAACGAGGATATTTGGGTCACCGCCTAAATCCTGTCATTTATGATTCGAGCAACGCCATAGGAAAACTGATCATGGAAAACCAAACCAACCACTACGATATCATCGTCGTCGGCGGCCGGCCGGCTGGGGCCACGCTGGCGGCGCGCCTGGGCCAGGCCGGGCTGCGCGTCCTGCTGCTTGAACGCGCCAGGCTGCCCAGCGCGCCGGCCGCATCCTGCCCTGCGATCTACCCTGCCACCATGCGTTTGCTGGACGAGATCGGCGCCGACGAGGCCGCGTATGCGCGCGGCACGCCGCGACTGCGCCGCATGCTCAGCGAGGTGCGCGACGACTTCCGGGTGGCTTTTCCGCTGCCGGCGTTGTATGGCCGCGATTACCTCTACGCGATCGACCGCGCGCGCTTCGACGATGCGATCTGGCGTACCGCCGCCAGCTGCCCAACCGTTGACGCGATGGAGGGCTTCGCTGTGACCGATCTGCTGCGCCAGGGCGAGCGGGTGGTCGGCGTTGCCGGGCGCATGGGCGGCGGTCCGGAGCAGCGCTTCACGTCCGACTGCGTGGTGGGCGCCGATGGCCGCTTCAGCCTGGTCGCGCGCAAGGTCGGCGCGCGCAGCTATGATGAGCGCACCGACCTGCCGACGACGATCTACTATGCCTACTGGCGCAATGCGGCGCCCTATGACGACGGCGGGCCGCTGATCATGACGTATGGCACCGGCCGCGGCTACGGCTACCTGTTCATGGACAGCGCCGACGGCATGACATGTGTGGCGATCGAGGGCCGCTCGGCGGTGCTGGAGCTGAGCGGGGAGCGCGGCGCGGCGCGCTACATGCGGCTGCTCCAAGCCCACCCGCGCGTCTGGCGGCGGCTGGCCCAGGCCGAGCCGATCGGCGAGGTGCGCGGCATGCGCGAGATCGGCAATTTGTATCGCGAGGCCGGCGGCCCCGGCTGGGCGCTGGTCGGCGACGCGCTGCACCAGAAGGACCCGATCGACGGCCAGGGCATTTTCGACGCAGTCTTCACGGCCAAAGCGCTCAGCCAGGCCATCCTCGACTGGAAGCGCGGCGCGAGCAGCTGGGATCGGGCGATTGATGCCTACGCCGCGGCCGTGCGTGCGGAGACCCACCCGATGTACCTGGCGACAATGGACCGGGTCACGCGCGAGCTGTACACTCAGCACCCCGACTGGGCCTACCGCTCCTGGCTGCGCTGGCTGGCCGACGACCCCGAGTACAAGCGCCGAATCGGATTGCTGCTCTCGCGCGGGATCGACCCGGCCCGCTGGCTGCCGGCGCCGGTCATGCTCGCGGCGATCGCGCGCGGCGCGCTAAGCGATCTAGGGCGGCTACTGTCCGGTCGTCCGCGGCCGAATGCTCTGGCGCCGCTATGCGAACCATAAAGCGCGCGGGATCTCGAAATGGTGACCTCATTGCTGTGAAGCGTGGCTCATGAGGTCTGAGCGTGCATGGTATACTACCGATGATAGACTTTCCCTTGACCGACCTGCTTGATGATGCTGCGTGTGTTGCCTGGCTCGAGCAGTACCTCCATCCGACCGGCCTGGTCTGCCCGCGCTGCCAGAGCACGAACCGTCGGTTGTTCCGCCGCCATGCCTACTTCCCGACCCATCGCTGCCGCGAGTGCCAGCGCACCTACACCATCCTGACTGGCACGGTGTTCGAAAAGACCCGCCAGCGGCCCGCAACGATCGTGCTGCTGCTGCGCGGAATTGCCAAAGGTGAAACGACCACGCGGCTCTCCCGCGAGAGGTGTCCACAAGTATTATCTGGCTGACTACGTGGCGACCTACGAAACAATCGTGAATGCCAAACGCATCAGCCCGACCGTGATCCGGCGCATGTGTTTGGGCGAACGTCTGCACACAAAGATCTCATGAGCCAAAAGAATTAGAACCGCGCGCTAGCCTTGCAAGGCTAGCGCGCGGTTCTGCCGCTGCCAATACTGTCGATTTAGAATCCGCTGATGCCGTTGGGCGCGCCGTTGCCGGTCGGTCCATCGTATCCGGGGACGCCCGTACACAGGTAGGCGCCACTGGACCTCTTGCCTCGCCCGCAGCTTCCATTGTGCCCGCTCGTAATGTCGAACAGGCTGCTGGTGTGGCTGTACGAATACGAGCCGTAGGTGATGCTGCCCGTGTTGCCTGCCAGCGCGTAGACGCCGGCAATGATCGGCGCCGAGACGCTGGTGCCGCCAAAGACCAGCCAACCTCCGCCCGTGCCGTAGGTATCGTAGACCGCGACACCGGTGCCGGGGTCGGCGACGGCAGACACATCGGCGACCGTACGCCGGCTACATCCAGAGTCTGTCTGCCAGCTTGGCTTCGAGATATACTGGCTGCAGCCACTTCCGGCACCGTTCCAGACAGTCTCGTTCCAGCCGCGCGTATTCGCGGCGCGCGTGAGGCTGGTGCCGCCTACCGCGGTCACGTACCGCGATGCGGCGGGGAACTCGACGCCATAGCCGTTATCGCCGGAACTGACGGTAACAGCTATGCCAGGGTGATTATAATTCGACTCCACTAAGCTCTCGGTGCTAAACTCGCCGGCACCATAGCTATTGCTGATCGCGACAACGCCGTTGACGCCAGCAGCGTAGTTGACAGCTGTGGCGAGATTGTTGAAGCTGTTATCGTCGGCCTCGACTAGCAGGATCTTGCAGTTCGGACAGATCGCGCTGGCCATATCGAT
>DATFXE010000397.1:0-14747 GCA_035258585.1 Roseiflexaceae bacterium
CGCTGGGCCACCACGCCATATCAGGCCGACTGTGCGCCGATCAATCCGAGTAAGTATGCACGCTTCGCAGCGTTTCTGGCGGCGGCTGTCGCGCGCTACAGCCAGCCGCCCTACAACGTCGTCTACTGGCAGATCGGCAACGAGCCGGACGCCAATATCTTTCCCAATGACTCGGGCTTTGGCTGTTGGGGAGTAAAGAGCGACCCGTACTATGGCGGCCGGGCCTACGGCGATATGTTGAAGGTGGTCTATCCGGCGATCAAAGCGGCCAACCCCGCCGTTCAGGTGCTGCACGGCAGCTTGCTGCTGAATACAGCCTACCATCCCAACATTCCCGCCAGTCTGTCGGGCCGCTTTTTTGAGGGTGTCTTGCTTGCTGGGGCCGCAAACTCCTTCGACATTCTCGCCTACAACGCTTATGTCTGGGGCAACGCCATGAGCAAGCCGGATTGGAAGACGCCCTACCTGCGCGGCTTGATGAGCACGTATCAGGTGCCGCTGAAGCCGATGCTGATTACCGAGCAAGCGCTGCTGTGCGAGCCGGCCTGTCCCCAGCTACAAGCCTACATGGTCGGCCGGTTCTACGCGCGCGCGCTCAGTTCGAATCTGCTTGGAAGCCTGTGGTATATGTACGACAGCGATAGTTTCCACCACACTGCTCTGGTGGAGCCGAATAATATTGCCCAGCTGCGGCCGGCATACGACGCTTACAAACATGCCGCCGCACAGCTGAAGGGCGCCAGCTATCTCGGTGCTTTGGAAGGCCAGCCAGCCGGCGTCGAGGGATATCGCTTCGCGCAGCCGGCAGGGGAGCTGACAATTGTATGGTCGGCCACGGCCCAGCCGGTGGTCATCCCGGTGGCCTCGGATGCGACGGTGATATGTACCGCCTGGGATGGCCAGCCGCTGCCGTGCATAAATAGCGGCGGCGTAGCGCTAACAGCCGATCTCGGGCCGATCTACGTGGCCGCACGTTGACGACATTCTGCCAGTTGGAACATGCTGTAATCGCCTCGAACTTCCCACCCAACCGCTCGTACAGAAGCTTCAGGTCATCTGCCCCCTATACCTGTACAGCTTGAGATAACGGCCGCCGCGCTGGAGGCCTGGACTCATGGCACGTCAGCAAAAGGAGGATGGCTTATTGCACCGCAGCTCGAGCGACGTCGTGCGCATTATTGCTCCCCTGCACGAGTCCCAATAGTCACGCCAGCAGCCGCCGATAAGCGGCATGGGTGACCCACAGGTTGCGGCCCTTCGTTCGCAAGGCCACCATCCCATCCTGCTGTTCATCTATCTGTATCACCTGCTGTGTCCCGGCGACCAGCAGGCCATTAGAATCGGGGCTGATGTTGGTGACGAACGAGGGGCAATAGGTCATCTGCGCGATCATGCCGTCGATGAAGTCGGTTAGGTCGTCCTGCGGCTGCGCGGATGCCCAATTGTCGCGCGGAGGCTCATGGCGATGGACCCAGATCGTATATGTTTGGACGCGCATACCCTTCCTCCTTGCTGCGTTATCGGTCTCTATATATAGAACGCTGGGGGCGGCCAAAATGGGACGGTGTTGGAACATGATTGTATGACGGTGCCGACATGCATCTTTTCGACACACTGCGAGTCATCCAGCTAGTGACTTCTTCTCGCATCATTCCATGGAGAGAATGGCCTCTCCGCTACCGGTGCACGTCCGAAGGAGCCAGAAAGATGATCAACGTCGAAGTGAGTACTGTGATCGACCGTCCGCTGACCGAGGTGTTTGCCTTCGTGAGCAACTTCGCGAATCATCCACAGTGGGAAGCTAACTTTCTCGAAGGCAAACGCCTCACGCCTGATCCCGTGGGAGTAGGCACGCGCTATCAGTGCGTCCTCAAAGTACCAGGCCAGCGGGTGGTATCCAATATTGAGATCACAGACTATGAGCCGAACCGGAGCATTGCGTTTCGGGGCGACCAGCCCGCCCAGGCAAAGCCGGTAGGCCGGATGACATTTGAGGCGGTCGAGAACGGTACCAAGGTGACCTTGATCCCGCGGCCCGAGTTCGGGGGAATCTTCACGCTGCTCGAACCGCTGATGGCAGGCTACATCAGGCGCAGCAACGCCGAGCATCTGCGCACCCTGAAGACGCTTCTCGAACGCCAAGCGTGACATCGTTTATGCACCGCCGCTTTACAATGTTCGCATTGAGGAGCAGCGTTTTTCATCGTAGGGACGCGATATATCGCATCCCTACGATGATCATCATTGCAATGCAGCGAATACCGACGCGCAACCTTGTCGAAGCAATCACTTTGTCATAATTCGCCGGAACAACTCAGGGTAATCCTGCACCAGTCCATCGGCATCTACAGGCAGTTCGGCGACAAAGTCGTGCAAGCGCGACTCGAAGCGGTAGTGCGCGCCGCCGGCATTTGCGGCCAGGCAGGTGTAGCGCTGCATCGCCGCGGCGGCGGTTAGCTCGGGCAGAGTAATATAGACGACGTTGATGTCGGCTGAGGCGCCGGGCGGCAGGGCCAGGCGCCGGATCGGCAGGGTGTTGGTGAACGGCGTGGCGGAGATGTCCACGTCGAAGCAGCCGGCCAGGCCGGGCAGCAGCTCTCCAGAGCCGCCGGCCCAGTGGCCCGCACCATCGGACATCAGGTCGAGCCGGCGATTGGCTGTATCCAACATATCTACGCGCAGCTCGCGCACGCGCCAGTGCGCATCGCACTGAATGGTGTAGCGCGCGCGGAACGGAAGGCCGTCTTCTTCCGCGACGCCGATGATCAGGCCGTCGGCCAGGATCAAGTGCTCGCTCTGCACAAGACGAAGATGTTCCAACCCCGGCCCGATCCAGGGTGTCCACATAATAGTGCGCTCAGCGCTCATAGCGCTCCGGTCGTTTTTAGAGGGGTGCGGCAATCCTAGAGGAACAGGCGATGTATGTCGTCGTTGGCTGTACATCCATGATAGCACGGTTGTGGCAGATATACAACGGGTGCGTGGCCGATGTCTTCTTGGCCCGGCCGGTGTATGCTTTGAATATTCATTTCGGTTTTTTGGTGGGACGCGCGATGGCTGCGCTGCGACCGGCATATAATGCGCCATGCGTTGATCGCATTGAAATCATCGTAGGGACGCGATATATCGCGTCCCTACGATGATAACCACTGAATGCCATGAATTGTAAGCGACGATGTATCGATGATGCTCGTAGAGGCGTAGCTGTTGCCGTCGATAAACAATGATCCGCGTAGATTCTTTCCTTTGTCATCTCGCCGCCATGCCGCGCTGGATCGCGGCTACGATCGCGTCAACGTCGTAGACGCAGCCGCCCCAGGTGCCACCCCCCGCCTGCACCATCGCGGCCCACAGCCGTGTGTCGGCCGGCAGCGCCGGGTGGGGCGCCAGGTCGGCGCGTGGCGGCCGCGCCGCCAGCACGCGAGCGCCCTCTTCTGGCCCGTAGGTCGTCTCGCCCTCGCCGACCAGGTCGATCGTGCCGGCTAGTTCGTTGCGGTCGATTATGATCTGGATCAGGTCGCCGTCGCGCACTTTGCCGATCGGCCCACCCGCCAGCGCCTCGGGCCCGATGTGGCCGACGCATGCGCCGGTGCTAAAGCCCGAGAAGCGCGCATCGGTCAGCACCGCCACCTCGCGGCCCCAGCTGAGGTACTTCAGCGCCGAGGTGATCTGGGCGATCTCCTCCATGCCGGTGCCCAGCGGCCCGCCGCAGATCAGCACGATCACATCGCCTGGCCGCACCGCGTCCGGGCCGTGGCCCTTGATCGCGTTTATCGCCGCGCGCTCACGCGTGAACACTCGCGCCCGGCCCAGCTTGCGGTACACGCCGTCGGGGTCGACCACGCGCGGGTCGATCGAGGTGCTCTTGACCACCGAGCCCTCCGGCGCCAGGTTGCCAATCGGGAAGGCCACCGTGCTGGTCAGCCCGCGCTGGCGGGCCTTGTCGGGCGACATGATTACGTCGTCGGGATCGACGCCGTCGCGCTCTACGAGCAGGTCGCGCAGGCGCGCGCGGCGCTCGGATCGCTCCCACCACTCCAATACTGTGCCGATCTGCTCGCCGCTCACGGTCAGCGCGTCGAGGTGCAGCAGGCCAAGCGCGCGCAGGTGCAGCATCACCTCGGGCACGCCGCCGGCCAGGAACGCGCGCACGGTCGGGTGGTAGGCTGGCCCATTCGGCAGCACGTCCACCAGGCGCGGCACGCGCTTGTTGATCGCGATCCAGTCGGCCACAGTCGGGCGTTTCAGGCCTGCGCTGTAGGCGATCGCCGGGATGTGCAGCAGCAGGTTGGTCGAGCCGCCGAAGGCCGCGTGGACCGCCATGGCATTGTGGATCGCCGATGGGGTCAGGATGTCGCGCGTGGTCAGCTTGCGCTGTTGCAGGTTCAGCAGCGCGCGGGCCGAGGCGCGCGCCAGCTCCAGCCAGATCGGCTGGCCGGAGGGCGCCAGGGCCGAGTGCGGCAGCGCCATACCCAGCGCCTCGGCCACCACCTGCGAGGTGGCGGCGGTGCCCAGAAACTGGCAGCCGCCGCCGGACGTAGCGCAGGCTCTACACCCCAGCTCGGATGCCTCCTTCAGCGTGATCTCGCCCTGGGCGAAGCGCGCGCCGATCGTCTGGATCTTGCCGGCGTCCTCGCCCTCGGTCGGCGGCAGCGTCACACCGCCCGGCACCAGGATGGTCGGCAAAGTGGGCGTGCCGGCCAGTGCCATCAGCATGGCTGGCAGGCCTTTGTCACATGTCGCCACGCCCATCACGGCGTGGCGCGTCGGCAGCGAGCGGATCAGCCGTCGGAAGACCTGGGCGGCGTCGTTGCGGTAGGGCAGGCTGTCGAGCATGCCCTCGGTGCCCTGGCTACGCCCGTCGCATGGGTCAGTCACAAAGCCGGCGAACGGCATCGCCTCACGCCCGCGCAGTTCCTGGGCGGCCGCCTGCATCAGCAGGCCGACCTCCCAGTGGCCGGTGTGGTAGCCCAGGGCGATCGGCGTGCCGTCGGCGGCGCGGATGCCGCCCTGGGTGCTGAGGATGAGCACCTGGGTGCGCCCGATCTCGGCCGGGTCCCAGCCCATGCCGACGTTCTGGCTCAGCGCGAACAGGTCGCCGCTGGGCGCGTTCAGCAGCATATCCTCGGTCAAGGGCAGCGCGCCCTGTGCGCCAGGGGCGTTTGTGTACACATCCGCCAGAATGGGCGTGTCGTCGTAGAGGCGGTCGAGATCGGCCATGATCGGACTCCTTGAAGGACATCAAGAACGAGACTTCGCTAGCGACAGACGGCAAAGAGATGCACTATCGAGATCGTCGCCTCTGTGTTCTTTGTGCGGTGTGTGGCTAAAGGCTCGTTGCGCTGTTGGCAATGTAGATGGCTGGCAAGTATAGCACAGACTGATGCGTGCTGGGCGTGCTGTGCGTGCCTGAGCAACCGCGCGCGGGCGTTCTATTGTTCTTGTTTGCCGACTTGCATGCGGTATGGTAGATTGGCGCTGTCACTACCGCCCAGCACACCAGATCCTGTCGCTCGAAATCCATGCAGGAGCGCACATGAACCGCATTGTGATTGATACTGACCCTGGCGTTGACGATGCGCATGCGATCATGCTGGCCTGTGCCTATCCTGGGGCCAAGGTGGAAGCCCTCACGACGGTCGCCGGCAACGTCTCGCTCGATCGTGCCACCTGCAATGCCTTGATTATTCTCGACGTGATCGGCCAGGATGTGCCGGTGTTTCCTGGGTGCGATGATGCGCTGGTACGGCCGACCCCGCGCCGCGCGATCTCGCATGGCAGTGACGGCTTGGGGGACAGTAACTATCCGCCATCCGCCCGGCAGGCGTCACCCGAACATGCCGTCCATGCCCTCATCCGTATGGCCAACGAGGCGCCCGGTGAGCTGACGCTGGCGGCGATTGGCCCGCTCACGAATATTGCGCTGGCCACCCGGCTTGATCCGGCCCTGCCGCAGAAATATCGACGTCTCGTGGTGATGGGCGGGGCAATTCACGCTCATGGCAACTCGTGGGAGCGCGCCGCCGAGTTCAATTTCTATTGCGACCCAGAAGCCGCTGCGATTGTGTTTGCCAGATGGCCGATGCTGACGCTGGTGTCCTGGGAGACCACACTGGCCCATGGCCTGCCGCCTGCGCAAGTCGATGCCCTGACGGGCGGCACCTCGCCCCGCGCCGAGCTATTTCGGCGAACCATCCGAACACAGCTGCTCGAGCCGGCGCAGGGGCAACCGGTGTTGGCCGAGCCTGATCCGCTCGCCCTGGCTGTCGCACTTGAACCTGAGATCATCCAGCGGGCGGAAACACAATACGTTGAGATTGAATTAGCCGGCCAGCTCACGCGTGGGCAAACCGTCGTTGATTGGTATGGGCTGATCGACCGTCCGCACAATGCTAATCTAGTATACGAAATCGATCGCGACCGTTTCTGGGAGCTCATGCAGCTCAGTGTGAGATGAGGCGTCGTGTAAATGAGGCTTTGTTGAGCCAATATTTACCATAGCTATATCTTGACACCCTCGCTAGGATCGGCTATAGTATTTTGCATAACTTTGATACTTTTGGTAGCTTTGATAGATTTTCAAAGGCGTTTCGATGCAGCCAATCGTCGCTTACGATAACCCCAATAGTTCAAGCGAAACTCCCCATGTAATCATTATCGGCGGTGGCATCAGCGGGCTCAGCGCGGCGTTCTACTTGCAGCGGCAGGCGCGCGAGGCCGGCCTCGCCCTGCGCTATACGCTGATCGAGCGCGACGCGCGCTTCGGCGGCAAGCTGGTGACCGATACGATCGGGGAATTCGTAGTCGAGGGCGGCCCGGACTCGATCATCACGCAGAAGCCGTGGGGCGTGCAGCTCGCGCGCGACCTGGGGCTGGATGATCAGCTGATCAGCATCAACGAGCTGCCACGCAAGGTCTATTTTCTCTCCAAAGGCAGGCCGCGCCCGATGCCCGAGGGCATGACGCTGATCGTGCCGACCGAGCTGTGGCCGTTCTTGCGCTCGCCGCTGCTTTCAGCGCTGGGCAAGCTGCGCATGCTGCTCGATCTGGTCATTCCACCGCGCCGGGGCGATGCGGACGAGACGCTGGCCGACTTCATCCGCCGGCGCTTTGGCGAAGAGGCGCTGCTCAAGCTAGCCGAGCCACTGCTGGCCGGCATTCACAATTCCGAGTCTGAGCGCCAGAGCCTACTGGCAACCTTCCCGCGCCTGCGCGAGATCGAGCGGCAGCACGGCAGCCTGATTCGTGGGATGCGCGCAAGCCGACGGAAGACGGAAGACGATAGGCGGAAGACGATGGACGATAGTTGGGCTGGTCAATCATCTGTCGTCCATCGTCCATCGCCTG
Organism: Roseiflexaceae bacterium; assembly: GCA_035258585.1. Taxonomy (GTDB): domain Bacteria; phylum Chloroflexota; class Chloroflexia; order Chloroflexales; family Roseiflexaceae; genus DATFXE01. The sequence goes on from DATFXE010000397.1 coordinate 7,348, forward strand.
CCCTGAGCGCAGTCGAAGGGTCCATCGTCCATCGATCGGCATTCGTCACACTCAAGGGCGGCATCGGCGCTCTGGCGGATGCGCTGGTGCGCGCGCTGGATGGGCGGCTGATCAGTGGGACGGGCGTTGCGGCGCTCGACTATGACGTAACGGCCGAACGGCCGTACCGCGTGCGCCTGCAAAATGGCGAGCTTCTCGACGCCGACGCCGTGATAACGACGGCTCCGGCGTTCAACGCGGCCGATCTGGTCGAAGGCTTCCAGCCCGAGTTGGCGGCTGAGTTGCGGCGGATTCGCTATGTCACCACCGGCACAGTCTCGCTGGCCTACGCCAAGCGCGAGATCGGACAGCCGCTCGACGGCTATGGGTTAGTGATTCCGCGCACCGAGCAGCGGCGGATCAACGCCGTCACGATCAGCTCGGCCAAGTTCGCGCATCGCGCGCCAGACGACTCGCTGCTGCTGCGCGTGTTCGTTGGCGGATCGCGCAACCCCGAGGTGGCCGATCTGGACGACGGGCCGCTGCTGGAGCTTGCCCGCGCCGAGCTGAGCGACATCCTGGGCATTCAGGCTGCGCCGCTGTGGAGCCGCATCTACCGCTGGCCGCGCTCGAACCCGCAGTACGATGTCGGACACCTCGAGCGAATGGACGCGTTGGAAGCTCTCTGTCCGGCCGGCCTGTATCTCGCCGGGAGCGCCTATCGTGGGGTTGGCATACCCGATTGCGCCAGGCAGGGTCGTGAGGCGGCCACGAAAGCGCTGGCGCTGATAACCGCTCAACGGATCGAGCGGCTGTGATGTTGATAGAGCGATCAGCCCAGAGCAGATTGCTCGCTCGGATGCCGCCCGCTTATTCGTTCCTTCAATATGAAGGGATCGATCGGAGCCAACCATGACGACCAACACGGTCCAGCCCGATATCGCGCTCGACGACTGGCTCACGCTCCAGGATGCCAGCGAAATGCTGGGCGTGGCTACGTCGACGTTGCGGCGCTGGGGCGATGCGGGCCGTGTCCCAATGAAGCGCACGCTTGGTGGGCATCGCCGGTTCGCGCGCGATGTGATCGCGCAGCTGGCCGGCGCGCAAACGCCTGGCGCCGAGATGGTTCCAGCGGCGCCGCAACATTCCACGCCACATCCAGCGTCACATCCGTGGGGGATCGACTCGCGCGAGATGCAGCGCCAGGAGTGGCACGCGCGGCTGGCGGCGCGGCCGGGTGCCGACCGGATGCGCGGCCTCGGCCAACGGCTGCTGGGGCTGTTGATCCAGTACATCAACCGGCGCGAGGACGATCGCCGCTTTCTGAACGAAGCGCGGATGGTCGGCACGAATTATGGCCGCGAGGCGCACGAGGCCCAGGTCAGCATGCACGATACGGTCGAAGCGTTTTTGTTCTTTCGTTCGTCTTTCTCAGAGCTAGCCATGCCGTTGCCCGGCATCGCGCAGCCGACCGACTTGGCCGAGGCTGTGGCGCTCCAGGCGCGATTGAACCGCTTTATGGACGCGATCTTGCTGGGCGTGATTGCCGGCTACGAGGGCGAGTGATACGAACATGTCGTGCCAGTTGTAATGAGGGTCATGCCGGCGATACTTGTACGATAGCTATTGCGTATGCTGGGCGTGAGACACGAGACGTGAGACACGAGACGTGAGACAAGAGACAAGAGAGGTGAAACAAAGATCTCCTGGCTCCTGTCTCGTGTCTCCTCTCTCTAAGGCCTGGGACTTATTGACACGACTTACGCAGTCGGCGTTTGCAGGGAGGTGTGGAGGGACCGGGTACCCTCTGGGTGTCCCTCCAAAATCGCCTCTTTTTGGCCGGTCTCGGCCACGAATGTGGCCGAGACCGGCCAAAAAGGGGAGATCTCGGGGGAGGTGCAACCGCCCCCGAACCCCCACCGCGTAAGTCCTGTTATTGAAGGACTTATCGACGTGCAACTTGCTATAATCGGAACTCACCAGCGTACCTGCCCGGTCGTCGTGCGCGAGCGGCTGGCCTTTGGCCCCGAGACGATGCGCGAGGCGCTGCTGGCGCTGCGAAAATACACCGACGAGGGCTTCATCGTCTCGACGTGTAACCGTGTCGAGGTTGGCGGCCTGGTCGCGGATGGACCCGATGGCGAACAGGCGCTGATGCGCTTCCTGGCCGATTGGCACCAGGTGCCGATCGATCATCTGGCGCGGCACCTGTATTCGTTCAGCGGCGCCGAGGCGGTCCAGCACCTGTTTCGCCTGGCGTCCGGGCTCGACTCGACCGTGCTGGGCGAGGATCAGGTCATGGGTCAGGTCAAGGCGGCCCTGGCCGACGCGCAGGCGGCCGGCGTGACCGGGCAGCGCGTCAACCGGCTGCTGAACAGCGCCTTGTCGACCGGCAAGCTGGTGCGCACGCGCACCGAGATCGCGCGCAGCCACCTCTCGACAATTTCGGTGGCGCTGGATATCGCCAGGGAGACGCTGGGCGACTTGCGGCGCCAGCGCCTGCTGGTCGTCGGCGCGGGCAAAATCGCTGAGCTGGCGCTCAAGCATCTGCGCGGTGAGCCGCCGCGCTCGGTGACTGTGGTCAGTCGCACGCTCGCGCGCGCGCAAGCGCTGGCTGATGCCTATGGCGTCCGGGCCCTGCCCTTCGAGCAGCTGGAGCAGGCGCTGCGCGATGCCGACGTGGTGGTGAGTTGCACCGCGTCGGCAGGTGTGGTGATCGACGCCGAGCTGGTCCAGCGCGCGCGTGAGGGCGTCCTCGCGCCGCTGCTGCTGCTCGACCAGGCCGTGCCGCGCGATGTCGACGAGCGTGTGAAGAGCCTTGCCAACGTGCGGGTGTTCGACATCGACGACATTCGCGCGATCTGCGAGGCCAACCGCGCCGCACGCTCGGCCGAGGTGGCGAAGGCCGAGGCGCTGGTGGCGGATGAGGTGGCGAAGTTCATGGAGTGGTGGGCCGCCCAGGAGGTCGTGCCGACGATCCGCGCACTGCGCGAGCGCGCCGAGGCCATTCGCCAGGCCGAGATCGAGCGCACGTTCTCCAGGCTGCCCGATCTCTCGCCGCGTGAGCAGGATGCGATCAACGCGCTTAGCGCCGCGATCATCAACAAGCTGCTGCATCAGCCGATCACGAGCATGAAGGACCCGGCTTCGGGCGGCGAGTTCGCACGTGTGGTCCAGCAGTTGTTCCAGTTAGACAGTTAGCGGGTTAGCGCGTTATAACGTTCCAACGTTCAAACGTTGAAACGTGCTAAGCTTCTTAGGACTTACGCGGTTGGGAGGTTTGGAGGGCTTTGCCCTCCAAAGAACCCCTTTCTTTTTCTACTCACCTGTGGCGGCTTTGCCGCCACAGGTGAGTAGAAAAAGAAGGTTCTCGGGGGCCTGCGGCCCCGCGCCCACGCTAAAACGCCAACTGCGTAAGTCCTATTTCTAACAGGACATATTCTAGTGGTCAACCACACTGATTTTGCTGGGGAGGTTCGGAGGGGGCACCCAGAGGGTACCCGGGCCCCTCCGAACTTCCCCAGGTGGGGGTTATGGGGGCGGCCTCGTGCCCACACCCAGAGGGGAACGGCGTCGCCCCCTGCACCCCCACCCAGCAGAAACACTGTGGCAAGCCACTAGAGCAAGAGAGGTCAATCCATGGCATCACCAGATGAAGCACCCCAGGCCCAGCCGCTGTTCGTGCAGTACACCGGCTTTCGGGCCGACCCGGCCTGGAGGAGGCTGCCCTACGCGGCGCGCGAGGATGGCCGCGAGGCGTTTGCCCGCGCGATCGAGGAGACCGCTCCGGAGATCAAGACGTACCCCTACAGCACGGTCGGCCTGAAGACCAACTGCGATCTGCTGCTGTGGCGCAAGGGAACCTCGCCGATCAGCATGCAAGATTTTACTGGCCGGTTGCTTCAAACCGGCATCGGCCAATACCTTGAGATTACCCATAATCTGTATGGCTTCACGCGGCCGTCGAGTTACACCAAGCGCCCGACCACTCAGGAGCAGGCGATCGACCTGGAAGACCGCCAGACCTACCTGGTCGTCTACCCCTTCAGCAAGACCACCGAGTGGTTCCTGATGAGCCGCGAGGCGCGCCAGGGCATGATGAATGAGCACATGCGGATCGGCCACGACTTCGCCGATATCCGCCAGGTGCTGCTGTATGCCACCGGCCTCGACGACCAGGAGTTCATCGTCGCCTACGAGACCGAGGACCTGCCGCGCTTCAGCGCCCTCGTCACCGATCTGCGCGCGACCGACGCCCGCCGCTACACGCTGAAGGACACGCCGATCCTGACCGGAATCAAGCGGCCGCTGCGGGAAGCCCTGAGCCTGATTGGGTGACAAGATGACAAGATGAAGCCTGCTTTGTCATCTTGTCACTTGCCGTGAAGAGAGAGGTCTTTGATAGCCAACGATCGTTTCCTAAGGGCTTGCCGCCGCGAAGAAGTCGACCGCACACCTGTCTGGTTCATGCGCCAGGCTGGCCGCTATATGCCGGAGTATCGCGCCGTGCGCGAGCGCCACTCGCTACTGGAGATCGTCAAGACACCGGAGCTGGCGGTCGAGGTCACGCTTCAGCCGATCCATGCGTTCGCGCTTGATGCGGCGATCATGTTCGCCGATCTGCTGCCGCCGCTGGAAGGTATGGGGCTGCGCCTGAGCTATGAGCAGGGCGAAGGTCCGGTCATCCATAACCCGCTGCGCTCGCTCGCCGATATCGAGGCGCTGCGTGTGCCCGACCCGCGCGAGAGCGTGAGCTACACGCTCGACGCTATCCGGCTTGCCAAGGGCGAGCTGGAGGGCCGTGTGCCACTGATCGGCTTTGCCGGCGCGCCGTTTACGCTGGCCAGCTACGCGATCGAAGGTGGCGGCTCGCGCGACTACCGCCGCACCAAGCAGCTGATGCACCGCGAGCCGGCTGCGTGGCGCACCCTCATGTCCAAGCTGGCCGCTATGGTCGGCGACTTTGCGCTGGCGCAGCTCGCCGCCGGCGCCGACGCCGTGCAGATCTTCGACAGCTGGGCCGGCACGCTCTCGCCGGATGACTACGCTGAGTACGTGCTGCCGTATGTCCATCAATGTATTGCCACAATAAAGTCCAGTCAGCAGTCGGCATCGAAACTCACTGATGCTACGCCGTCACTGCCTACTGGCGACTGGCGACTGCCGTCGGCCCCGATCATCTACTTCGGCACCGACATGAGCGGCATGCTGCCGCAGCTGCGGCAGACCGGCGCGGATGTGATCGGCATCGATTGGCGCATTCAGCTTGACAACGCCTGGGCGCAGCTTGGCCCCGGCCTGGCGGTGCAGGGCAATCTCGACCCGATGACACTGTTCGCGCCCTGGCCGCGTCTCGAGCAGCGCGCCGCCGCCATCCTCGACCGCGCCGCCGGAAGGCCGGGACACATCTTCAACCTCGGCCACGGTATTCTGACCGAGACGCCGGTGGAGAATGTGCGGCGGCTGGCCGAGTTTGTGCATGAGTACACTGTAGACAAGCAGACCAGGAGACCAGGAGACGATAGTCAATCTCTATGAGAAATTCTCCTTGTCTCCCCTTCTCTTTGTCTCCTTGCCCGGAGAAGAGGTAGCAACAGATGAGCGCAAACGCGCCGAAGGGTGTACTGATCCTGGCCTATGGCACCCCTGAGAAGCCCGAAGACGTCGAGCCCTACTACACGCACATCCGCGGCGGCCGTCGGCCGTCGCCTGAGGCGCTCCACAACCTCCAGGAGCGCTACCGGCTGGTTGGCGGGCGCACGCCGCTGCTCGATCTGTCGCAGGGCGTGGCCGATGGCCTCCAGGCGCGGCTGGACGCCGAGTCGCCCGGCGCGTACCGGGTATATCTTGGCATGAAGCACTGGCACCCCTTCATCGGTGAGGTGGTGCCGCGAATCGTGGCCGACGGCGTGCGCGAGGTGATCGCCGTAGTGCTGGCGCCGCACTATTCGCGCTACAGCCTGGAGGGCTACCGCAAGTATATCAACCAGGCGCTCGAGCATGTGGCCGAGCCATTTCGGCTGCACTTCATCGAGAGTTGGCACGAGCACCCGCTGTTCCGGCGCATGATCGCCGGCCGGATCACGCAGGCGCTGAGCCAATTTCCCGAGGCGGCGCGCGACCAGGTGCTGGTGCTGTTCAGCGCCCACAGCCTGCCGGAGAAGATCCGTGCCGCCGGCGACCCGTACCCGCAGCAGCTCAAAGAGAGCGCGGATGGCATCGCCGAGCTGCTGGGCCTGAAGGACTGGCGCTTCTGCTACCAGAGCGCTGGCATGACCGGCGAGCCGTGGCTTGGGCCGGATATCCTCGATTATCTGGATGAGCTGCATGCCGAGGGCATTCGGTACGTGCTGAGCGTGCCGTTTGGTTTCGTGTCCGAGCACCTGGAGGTGCTGTGGGATATCGATACCGAGGCCCAGCAGAAGGCTCACGAGCTGGGAATGGTGCTCCATCGCATCCGCATGCCCAACGCCGACCCCGAGTTTGTGGACGTGATCAAGGCGGTGGTGGCTGAGGCCGACCAAGGACGAGGAGTATCAAGTAGATACAGGAACGCCTTTTGATGAGCTCAACAATGACACACAATGATTTGTCGTCAATCGTCGGTCATCATTCGCCTACGCCGAGCGATGTCGAAGGGTCGGTGGTCGGTCGTCGGTCGCCTGCCCTGAGCGAGATCGAAGGGTCGATCGTCGTGATCGGCACCCGCGCCAGCAAGCTCGCCCTTGTCCAGACACACATGATCCGTGACGGTCTGCTGGCGGCCCACCCTGATCTGACGGTCGCGGTCGAGCATATCACCACCAAGGGCGACGTCATCCTCGACAGGCCGCTGAGCGCGATCGGGGACAAGGGGCTATTTGTGACCGAGATCGAGGATGCCCTGCGCGAAGGGCGGATCGATCTAGCGGTGCATAGCGCGAAGGATTTGCCCTCCGAGTTGCCGGGCGACATGGCGCTGGCGGCTTTCCCCACCCGCGCCGACCCGCGCGACGCGCTGATCGCTCGCAACGGGCTGCGCCTGTCATCGCTGCCGGATGGCGCGTATGTCGGCACCAGCAGCCTGCGGCGAGCGTGCCAGCTGCGCCACCTGCGGCCGGATCTGCGGATCGGCGATCTGCGCGGCAATGTCGACACACGGCTACGCAAGCTTCACGAGGGCCAGTACGACGCGATCGTGCTGGCGGCGGCTGGGCTGGAGCGTCTCGGCCGGGCCGGCGAGATTAGCGAGTATCTCGACCCTGGCGTGATGCTGCCGGCGGTGAGCCAGGGCATCCTCGCGATCGAGATCCGCGCCGGGGACGAGGCCACCGCCGCGCTAGTAGCCCCGCTCGACGACCCGGCCGCGCGTGTGGCGGCGAGGGCCGAGCGGGCCTTCCTGGCGCGGATCGGCGGCGGCTGCCAGGTGCCCATCGGCGCCT
>DATFXE010000398.1:0-2452 GCA_035258585.1 Roseiflexaceae bacterium
GCTCTAGGCCTGCGCCATCAACCATTCCACCGACTCATACACGGCCTGGAGCGAGCTGTAGCGGGGCTGGTATTCCAGAAGCCGCTGGGCCTTGGCGATGCTACAGTTTGGGCTGTGCGCGATATGGTCCCAGGTTGCCGCTGCCTCTTCCGGCGAGACGGTCGCGCGCCACTGCTCCCACGGCAGAAAGCGCAGCCGCACCGGCTGGCCAAACCAGGCCGCGATCGACTCGGCGTAGCCACGCAGCGTCAGCGCCGCCGGCGAGACCACATGGAAGCTCTCGGCCAGCGCGCCGCTGCGGTTGGCCAGCGCCTGCATGAACGCCTGGGCCACGTCGTCGGCATGAACGTGATGCACAGTCTCCAGACCCAGGTTTGGCAGCGCCAACTCCTCGCCGCGCGCCAACTGCCTAAAAACCTGCGGGTTGAAGTGACCGGCCGGGTTCAGCGGCGGCCAGCCCGGCCCGACGATATGGCCAGGGTGCAGGATCGTGGCAGGAAAGCCATTCCGCCGCGCTTCATCCAGCAGATACGCCTCGATCGCCGCCTTCTGGACCCCGTACTCGCCGAATGGCCGGCGTGGCTGCTCCTCGGTGGTAGGCACCTCCACGCTCGGGCCATGCACCCAGATCGTGCCGCAATGTAGGAAGTGCTGGATCCGGCCATGCAGCGCCTCGACCATCTGGCGGGCGCTGTCGAGCGTGAAGCAGATCATGTCGATCACGGCATCGGGCCGCAGGTCGCGCACGCGCGACCCGAATGTCCCGGCGGCATCCTCGGCATCACGGTCGGCCACAATCTGCTGAACCGATTTCCAGGCTGCGTGCAGCTGATACGGCTGGCGCTGACCGCGGCTGATCGCAATCACCTGATGGCCGGCGGCCAACAGACGTGGCACAAGATAGGTTCCGACATGGCCGCTGCCTCCGATGATCACGACGCGCATAGGTATCCTCCTATCCCAATAAGCAGAAAGCGGCACGCAGTGCATGTATCTGAAAAATGGCATACCAGTTGCTTGATAATATTAGGAGTTACGCGATTGGGAGTTTGGGAGGGCAAAGCCCTCCAAAGAACCTTCTTTTTCTACCCACCTGTGGCGGCTTTGCCGCCACAGGTGGGTAGAAAAAGAAGGTTCTCGGGGCCAGCGGCTCCCGCGCCCCTGCTAAAACGCCAACTGCGTAAGTCCTAAATATATCATCTCTTGACGATACGAATGCTTCCGATCGGCGTGGCGGCGTCGGATGCGGTCTGGCCGTCGATCTGAAGCGGCGGGTGCGCACCGGTAGCCGGGTCGAACATCCCTACGACAATCTTATAATCGCCGGGCGCCAGATCGGGCGGCAGCGGCAGGTCGTTCACATCAACGATCAGTGTGTCTGAACGCCAGGATGAGGTCGGGAAGCGGCCCTGCCAGGGCGGCGCGTCGCGCTGCGCCACCGTCTGCCCGGCCGCGCTCAGCACATGCACGAAGATGAAATAGTCGGTCGCGAACGGCTGCTCGACCTGCCAGAAGGTGCGCAGGCTCAGCACTTCGCCGGCCTTGAGCTCGGGCACGCCGCCATCAAGCTGCTCGGGCGTGCCAATCGCGCTTCCCAGCAGCCGTGCCCCGCCGATCCGCACATCACTGGGAAGCCGCGCAGGTACATCATCCGCCGCCAGACCTGTTGCATACACCACCAGATGCGGGCCGAACATATCACGCGGTGTTGCCCCACCGAACTCGGCGGCGGGGCGAGCCGCGGAGAGCCGCTCATACTCCTCCGGCACATCCCAGCGCCGCCAGCGGTCGGACGAGCCGATCAGATAAGCGTAGCCCTGCCGGCGATACCAGGCCAGGTCGTGCTCGGTCAGATCGTCCACCGCGATCCACGGGCTTTCGAGCGGGCCGGGCAGTGGCTTCAGCTCAGCCGCGATCCGCGCGCCGGGCGGCACGTGCGTGCCTAGCCAATTGAGCAACTGCACGCGTGTGTCGCCGCGGCCCAGCCGCTGCGCGTATGCCAGCGTCTGCGCCGCCGACGGAAACAGCAGCACGGCGAGCACCACAGCAGCCGCCGGCAGCCGCAAGCGCGGCGCGCGCCGGCCGATCCAACCGATCGCGCTGGCCGCTGCCACGCCGATCGGCAGCATGCACAGCACGAACAGCGGGATAAAGTTGCGTAGAAAGTGGGTCACCTGCGATAGCAGCAGCAGCAGGTATGGCAGTGCAAAACTCAGCCACAGCAGCCCGGCTGTTCGCGCGCCGGGCTTCCGCTCGTCATCGCGCCACAGCAGCAGCCCGAGCCCGATCAGCACGGCGATGCAGCCAGGCGCGAGCAGGCCGGCATCCCAGAAGAACTCCAGGTAGCCGCGCCCATTCCAGGCGCCGCGGATGTCGCCCTGCGAACCATCGTTGTAGGCCGCCACCTGCCCGGTCAGGCCCTTCACAAACTCTGGCCAGTTCAGCAGCGCGT
>DATFXE010000399.1:0-5766 GCA_035258585.1 Roseiflexaceae bacterium
GACGCTGTTTGCGGCGATCACGGGGCTATGCTATAATCACCCGCTGTAATCGAATATGCTTCTGCCTTCCCGCACGTGTGGGCGACGCGCATCACCACATGCATATGACGAGGGAGGCATCACCAGAGGAGGACCAATTGCGCGAGCGTCGGCGTGACTACGAATTGATGTTCATTGTCTCTCCCTTGCGATCGAGCGAGGAGGAGATCTCCAACGCGATTAACCGTGTGCGCCAGTCAATCGCCGCCGCCGGCGGCGAGGTGACCGATGTGGATCAATCCCCGCCTTGGGGGCGCCGCAAGTTTGCTTACCCCATCCGTGAGTATGCCGAAGGTGAGGCCAGCCGCCGCCCTTTCAACGAGGGTTTCTATGTGCTGTGCCACTTCAATCTGGCTTCCACACGCATCCCCGAGGTCGAGCGGGCGCTGAAGTTGAACGACTCGGTTCTGCGCTTCTTGCTGACCCTGGTCGACGCGCGGACGCTGAGCAAGCCGCGCCCGGTTGCCGCGAGCGCCGGCGCCGATACCGAGGCGGCCGATAGCTTCGACGAGGATGATGCGATCGACGAGATGGATGAGGACGCCGAGGACGACGAGGAGTAGGCTGGCGCGCTCCTGTCGGCGGCTGCTAGGCAGGCCTGCCTGGCCACGCGAGCGGGCAACGACGAAAGGTGACCGAGATGGCCAAGGATCTGAATAAGGTCATGATCATCGGGCGGCTCGGCAAAGACCCCGAGATGCGCTATACACCCGGCGGCAGCCCGGTGACAACCTTCAGCGTAGCGGCCGGCCGCCAATGGAAAGATGGCAATGGCGAGGCGCGCGAGGAGACCGAGTGGTTCAATGTGGTCACCTGGAATAAGTTGGCCGAGATCTGCAACGAGCATCTGCGCAAGGCCAGCCGCGTCTATATTGAAGGCCGCCTGCAGACGCGCCAGTGGCAGGATCAGGAAGGCCAGACGCGCTATCGCACCGAGGTGATCGCCAGCGATATGATCATGCTCGACGGCCGCGGTTCACGCGAGAGCGGGCCCGACGACGATTACGATCAGCGTCCATCGGGGCGTGGGTCGCTCAATCGGGCGCCGGCCGATATTGGCGATGAGGATATTCCATTCTAAATTGATGATGAGGAACGAATAGTATGTCTGACGATCGATTTCGCCGGCGTGGCCCGGCTGGCCCTGGCGGCCCGAATGGCGTTGGCGGGCGCCGCAAGTTCATCGCGCGGCGCAAGGTGTGCGGTTTTTGCACTGATAAGATTCGCACTGCCGATTATAAAGATATCAAGCGCTTGCAGCGCTATATCTCTGATCGGGGCAAGATTATGCCGCGCCGCCGCACCGGCACGTGTGCACGCCACCAGCGCGGCCTGACAACGGCGATTAAGCGCGCCCGCCATATGGCGCTGCTGCCCTTCGCCGCCGCACACACCCGCAGCTAATGTCCGGCACAGCGTGTTTTCGATTGTGTGATGCGTGTTACGTATACTGTAGTGCGTAGTGCGTAGTGCGTCAGTGATAGCGCCTACGCACTACGCACTACGCTGTACGTCTCACGCATTGTGTATTTTATGTGGTGCATATGGCTCAGCTTCCAAAGAAATCGCCACAATCCGCTTCTGCGCCGCAGACCAAGCGCGCGCGCAGCCGCCATCAACGCGAGCTGCGTCGCCAGCGGCTGGTGAGGATTATCGCTGGCTCCGCGATCGGGCTGGCGCTGCTTGCGGTGCTGATCGGCGTGTCGTACGATCGGCTATGGATCCCTAGCCGGCCGCTCGCTCAGGCCGGCAGCGCCACACTGTCGCGCAGCGATTACTGGCGCGAGCGTCGCAATGAAATCGCTCGCCGGCTCGCTCAGAGCGTGCAGCTCGTCTCCATGTTTGGCGGCCAGTTCGCCGGCCAGTTCGAGGGCCAGATTTCCCAGCTGGATGGGCAGGTTCCAACGATTCGCACCGCGCCAGTGGACGATGAGACGGTCAGCGGCTGGATCGATCGCCAGGTGATTGTTCAGAGCGCGGCCCAGGAGTTTCAGATCCAGGCCAGCGACGGCGAGATCGCGCAAGCGCTGGTCGGCGACCTCGGGCGCGTTTTTGGCCCGCCGCCGCCCGCGCCCACTAGCACCACCATGCTCACGCCGACCGCCGTGCTGAGCGCTACCGCCGCTGCGCCGGCTGGCGCCACCGCGGCTGCGGGCGCGAATGCTCCAACCGCTCAGGGCGCGCCCGGCGCGACGGCCGCAGCCGGGGGGCCGACTGCAACCCCGGCCGCAACCGAAACAGCCAAGCCGACCGAGCCGCCTACCGCGACGCCGCAGCCGGAAGCCGCGCTCAAGCAGCAAGACGGGATCATCGGTCGTCTGTTCGACGCCTACCAGCAGGAGATTCTCAAGCTGGACCCGAGCGCTAAGGCCCATCTGACGCTCGACGATTTCAAGGCTGGTCTACACGATCAATACCTGCGCCAGGCGGTCACATCCAAGGTCGAGCAGCAGCTCATCTCCGAGGCTAGCTTCACGCCGACGACTGACCCGAGCAGTATCGAGACGCGCCAGATTCTGATCAGCGTGACCGCCACGCTGTCCGATACGCAGCAGCAGCGTGACGCCGCTTATGCCGCGCGCAAGCCCGAAGCCGAGGCGATCCTGGCCCAGCTGCGCGGCGGCGCAGATTTCGCAACCGTAGCGAAGGCGAAGTCGGAAGATTATGCCACCCGGAGCAAAGGCGGCGACCTGGCGTCGTTCGACAAGAATGGCAAGACCCAGGAAGGCCAGCAGATGGATCCGGCGATCGTCAAGGCCGCGTTGGCCCTGAAGGAGAATCAGATCAGCGATTTGATCCAGACACCCTTCGGTTGGCATATCATCCAGGTTGTGAAGAAGACTGTCGATAGCAAAGAAACGCAGCTGCAAGCCGCACGCTCCAAGAAGTTCGACGAGTGGCTGGGGCAGAAGCGCGCCGCGTTCGAGATCGCGCACTTCCCGCCGCAAACGCCATCGCCAACCCTGCCGCCGACCGGGACGCCGGCCGCGCTGCCAACCGCCCAGCTGGCGTCGACGCCGACGGCGACCTTGATACCCACCAGCACGGTTACGCTTTCCAACAAGACCGGGCTGACCGCCACGCCAGCGTCGCCGGGCGCGCCCACGGCGCAGCAGGCGCCAGCGACGCCGGCCCCGGTTCAGGGCACCGCCGCGCCGACCGCCATTTTGCCCACGCCTACGGCCACGCCAAAGCCGTAATTAGGGTTGAGTTCTGAGTTTTGAGTTGTCACAAACGGCAACTCAAAACTCAAAGCTCAAAACTCGAAATTCGAAACTCGCATGCGACGTTGGAAACCACAACCTTCCCCTGGACGCTGGATTGCCTTGCTGTTGATGCTGGCCGCTCTCGCGGGCGCAGCTGTGCTCGGGTTCAGCCTTGTGCAAACCATAAGCGGGCCGCCGGAGAGCTGGCAGGTTACGCTTGATCTGTATTGGCAGATCGTTGGATTTATTGTCCTGCTGCTGCTTATGGGCGCTCTGGCCTACCGTACGATCGCCGCGTTTACGTTGAGCTACGAGCTCGACCGCAACGGACTCTATATCATCTGGCTGGGCAATCGCGCCGTCGTGCCGCTCGATCAGATTCAGAATGTCGATCTTGGCGTAGCGCCTGCGCATGTTCCCTGGCGTCTCGTGCAGGGCATCGGCTACTACTGGGGCCAGGGCCGCACCGCCGAGGGCAGGCGCCTACATCTGTTCGCGACTCAGCCGCCTGGCCGCTGCCTGGTGATCGAGACGCGCGACGAGGTCTACGCGATCTCGCCGCAACATCATGAGGCGTTTGTTCAGGATCTCGAGCAGCGCCGCAACCTGGGCGCGACTCAAACGCTGAGCCCTTCGTTCGAGCCGAGCCGGATGTTTCTCTACTCCTTCTGGAACGACTCGACCGTGCGTGGGCTCCTGCTGGTGGCGTTTGTGCTGAACCTGGTGGTGCTTGGGATTGTGATGGCACGCTACTCGGCGCTGGAGCCAGTGTTGCGCATGCGCTTCGACCCCTCCGGGCAGGTTGCCGATCTGCGGCCGCGCCATCAGGTCTTGTTTCTGCCGCTGGCCGCCTTTGGGGTCACCCTGATCAACATCGCGCTTGGCCTGCTTGTCTATCGACGCCAGCAACTTGGCGCACGGCTGCTTCAGGGCGCCTCGCTGATCGTGCAGATTCTCTTCGGCATCGCTATGCTGACGATTATTCGGTAGACTGCGATTCTTCATCCCATTCCTCCTTCTTTCGCGGCGCACTTCAATCTACAGGTCATGAGTCATCCCGTATTTAACAGGGTGGCTGCGAGGGCGTGGGAATGCGCCGCAGCGCATTCCCACGCCCTCGCAGCCACAAAATAAAGTGCTCGCACGTGGTCGCTAAAGGCCGCGCAGCGGCCTTTAGCGACCACCTCTGAGCAGCAGATTGGAAAACTGCGTCCGCAACGATATGCGACCTGCTGCATCACAATGCCAAAAGATCCTGGTGTAAAATTCGGGATGACACATGACTTCTTTATTTTGTAGCTGGTATGATACAATAGGCGCTGGCTTTGTGATGCTCGAAATCCTGGTGGCGGAGGGTTCTGAAGAAGGAGGACTTATGGCCAAGCAAACGATTCGTGATATCGATTGGGATGGCAAGCGCGCCCTGGTTCGGGTCGATTTTAACGTGCCCCTGGATGGCCAGCGGATCACCGACGACACCCGCGTGCGCGCGGCGCTGCCGACCATCCAGTACCTGCTGGATCACGGCGCGTCGGTGGTGCTGATGTCGCACCTTGGCCGCCCGAAGAATAAGGTGGTCGAAGGGTTGCGGCTGGCGCCAGTAGCAGCGCATCTATCCAAGCTGCTCGGCCGACCGGTCAAGACCGTGCCAGTGACCACCGGGCCGGAAGCTGAGGCAGCGGCAGGATCGCTCAAGCCCGCCGAGGTGCTGCTGCTCGAGAACACTCGCTTCGACGCGCGCGAGGAGGCCAACGACGAGAGCATGGCTCGCGAGTTGGCCAGGCTTGGCGATGTGTTTGTCAACGATGCCTTTGGCGCCGCGCACCGCGCCCACGCCTCGACCGAGGGTGTCGCGCGGTTTCTGCCGGCGGTGAGCGGCCTGCTGATGGAAAAGGAGCTGGCCGAGCTGGGCGGCATTCTCGAAAATCCTGAGCACCCGTTTGTGGCGATCATGGGCGGCGCCAAGATTAGCGACAAGATCAGCGTGATCACCAACCTCCTGCGAATAGTCGACTCGCTGCTGATCGGCGGCGGGATGGCCAACACCTTCCTACTGGCCATGGGGCACAAGGTCGGCGACTCGCTGGTGGAGCCAAACGCGGTCGATGAGGTCAAGAAGATCCTGTTCTTCGCGCAGGGCCGCGAGACCGAGATCCAGCTGCCGACCGACGTGGTGATCGCCGACGCGATGGACGAGAACGCCAACCGCAAGGTGGTTTCGGTCGACAGTGTGCCGGACGGCTGGCGCATCCTCGACATCGGGCCGCAGACGGTGGCCGTCTTCAGCAAGGAGATTCAGAAGGCCAAAACGGTGTTCTGGAATGGGCCGATGGGTTACTTCGAGGCCGCGCCTTTCGCCGAAGGAACGCGCGCCATCGCCAAGGCAATGGGCGAGAGCGGTGCGCGCACGGTGATTGGCGGCGGCGACTCAGTCGCGGCGGTCGAGCAGATGGGCCTGGCCGACAAGATCACCCATATCTCTACCGGCGGCGGGGCATCACTGGAGCTACTGGAGGGCCGC
>DATFXE010000400.1:0-4294 GCA_035258585.1 Roseiflexaceae bacterium
TCGCGCTGCTCGACTTCGTCGGCGAAGGCGATCAGGCGCAGCACGCCCTCATGATTGGCGGGAACCTCAATGCACAGGTTCATCGGCATCTTTTACCATTGATTTGATTCGCCACACTTAGTAGTACAACGAGAGTTAGGAGGTCTGGAGGGCTTCGCCCTTCAGATTCCATCCTCAGTGGGGGTGCGAGGGGCGGCTTTGCCGCCCCTCGCACCCCCACTGAGGATGGAATCTGAAGGGCGAAGCCCTCCAGACATCCTAACTCTCGTTGTATTTCTAAGTGTGGCGAATCAAATCAATGGTAAAAGATGCCGATGAACCTGTGCATTGAGGTTCCCGCCAATCATGAGGGCGTGCTGCGCCTGATCGCCTTCGCCGACGAAGTCGAGCAGCGCGAGGCGCTTTCGTTCGACCAAAGCTATTTGCTGCGCCTGGTGATCGAAGAGATCGCGACCAATATCGTGAAATACGGCTATGAGCAGGGCGCGGCGGGCGTCATTCAGCTCCGGTACGCCTATGAGCGGGGCGCGCTGCGGGTTGTGATTCGCGACCGCGGCCGCCCATACGACCCGCGCGAACATCCCGACCCCGACATGGGCGATGACATCGCAACTCGTCAGATCGGCGGTCTCGGCCTCTTTCTTGTGCGCAAATCGGCCGACGAGCTACACTATTCCCATGACGAAGCCAGCGGCTGGAACGAGCTGGTGGTGATCAAGACCGAAGAGAACGCCGATGTTTGATCTGATGCGCGCGCTGCCGCTCTTCAGGGGCTTCCCCGACGCCGAACTGGCGCAGCTGGTCGCGAATGTGACCGAGCAGCGCTTGGCGGCGGGCGAGGTGTTATTCTGGCAGGGCGAGGAAGGCCATGAGTGTTACGTCATCCTGGCCGGCGAGCTCGAAGTGATCGCGCACCCCGGTCGCTCCGAGGTCCGCCTCGAAGTGCGGCAGGCCGGCCAGATCATCGGCGAGATGGCGCTGATCGACCCGAGCCCGCGCTCGGCCACCGTGCGCGCGCTGACCGAAAGCCATGTGGCCGCCCTGGGCGAGCAGGCTTTCACGGCGCTAACGCACCGCAACCCCGAGCTCATGTACGACATGCTGCGCGGCAACACTGCCCGCCTGCGCCGGACTAGCCAGCAGATGATCGACGACATGGAGGCCAAGAATGCCGAGTTGCTCCAGGCCTACAATCAGCTCAAAGCGGCTCAGGCAGAGCGCATCCGGCTCAGCCGGATCGATGAGGAACTGGCGGTGGCGCGGCGCATCCAGGAATTGTTTCTGCCGCGCAAGCTGCCGCAGCCGGCTGGCTGGCAGGTGGCCGCATTCAGCCGCGGCGCCCAGGCGATCGGCGGCGATTTCTTCGACTGCATCGAGCTGCCGGGCGGCCAGCTTGGCATCGTGGTAGCCGATGTCTGCGGCAAAGGCGTGCCGGCCGCGCTGTTCGTCGCGCTGACGCGCAGCCTGCTGCGGGCCGCTTCGCTGGCGCCCTGGGCATTTCAGCGCGGTGGGGATATGACCGCCGAAGATATACTCGCCGGGGCGCTCTGGTTCACCAACGACTACGTCGCATCCGAGCACGGCGAGAGCAATATGTTCATCACACTGTTCTACGGCGTGCTGAAGCCGGAGACGGGCGAGCTATGCTATGTCAATGCTGGCCACAATCCGCCGTTGGTGATCGGCGCTGGCGCCAATGCGCTGCGCGAGCTGGAAAGCTCGGCGCTGCCACTCGGCATCGTCGGAGGGCAAGTCTACGAAACCGCCTATGTCACGCTCGCGCCTGGCGAGCAGCTGATCAGCTTCAGCGACGGCATCACCGAAGCCATGAGCGCGGCCGGCGAGCCATATGGCGACGAGCGGCTGCTCCAGGCGCTGCGCGCTCACGCCCCCCTGCCCGCGACCGTGCTGCTCGAGACGATCATCCGGCGCATCGACGAACACGCCGCCGGCGCCCCACAGGCCGATGATATGACACTGCTGATTATCCAGCGCGCGTCGACCTGATCGAGCTTCTCATTACTTTGGTCAAGGAGGCTCGGAGGGGCTGCAAGCCCCTAAGCCTCCCCGCCTACTCTGATCGCGAGGCGGGCATGCTATAATAGGTATGCTAGTTTGTCGTAGTGACGAGCTCTTGCGGCTTTCCATCCACACATATTACTGAGCGCTGCATAAATAGCTAAACTTTGTGGTGGGGTGTGGGGCGGCGAAGCCGCCCCACACCCCACCACTGGGGAGGTCTGGAGGGCCGAAGGCCCTCCAGACCTCCCCAGCAGCCATCTTTAGCTGCTTATGCAGCCGTCAATAATCTTGGAAGGGGGTTCCACGCTTGAACGTAGAGCAGATCGGCGATGTGCTGGTGATCAAGCTGCCCAGCCGGCTCGACGCGGCCGGGCTGTCGGTGATCGAACAGGATTTCTCGCAGTCCGTCACCACGCACAAGGGCAAAGTGCTGGCCGACATGAGCGACGTCAACTTTGTCGCGAGCCTGGCGCTGCGCATGCTGCTGATGAACCTCAAGGCCATCCAACCGCACGGCGGCGACCTGCGCCTGGCCGGGCTTCAACCACAGATCGCCGAGATCTTCCGCAAGAGCCGCTTCGATACGCTGTTCAAGATCTATGTCGATCGCGACGCGGCGCTGGCGGCCTACGCAGCCTGACTAACGTTGAAACGTTGGAACGTTCGAACGTTCTAATGTTTCAACGCTCGAACGTTATGCAAACACGCATTGGCGAAGTGATCGAGTCGACCAGCACAAGCTTCACCGCCGGAGCGTACGAGCTGCTGGAGGCGCCGCCGTTTGGAGCGCTGGTGCGCGCGCAGGCGCGTGCCGAGGAGATGGCGGTCTACGGTCTGGTGTATGACATTCGCACCGGCAGCAAGGAGCCAGGCGGGCGAGCATTGGTGCGCGGCCGCACCTATAGCGGGCGTGATCTCTACGACGCCGAGATCTATCATGAGCACCCCGACCTGGCCGAGGTCCTCCAGACCGAGTTCTCGGCCATTACGGTCGGCTTCGTAGCCCATGGCCAGATCCACCAGTATTTGCCACCACAGCCACCGCCGGTTCACTACAGCGTCTATGAGTGCGCCGACGAGGAGCTGGCCAGCTTCACCGAAGCGAACGACTTCTTTCGCGCGCTGCTGTTCGCCTACCAGATTCCCAGCGACGAGTTGCTTGCGGCAGTTATTCGATCGGCGGCGCGGGCCCGCCCCGGCGGCGAGCGTGATTACCTCGTCCAGGCTGGTCGCGCGGTCGCCTCACTGCTCAAGGACGACTACGATCGGTTGACGGCCATCTTGCGGCGCATCCGGCCGTGAGACTGGCGATCATCCTGCCGCTCGCCATGGTGATGATCTGCGCTGTTACCCTGTATGGCTGCTACGTCGCGTTCGATCGCCTGCAGACGCGGATCGAGCAGACTCGCGGCGGGCAGCGCCGCATCGCGATTGCCCTGGCGGCCGGCACCGGACTGTTGGCATTGGCCACATTCTGGTGCTGCTTCGCCTTCAGCGCCGGGCTGCTCCAGGCCCTGGGCTGGAACCTGTAGCTCCTATATCCTTCCAATATCCGCCCCGGCTCTGCGTGTTACGGCCGCCGCTTGTGGTAAGATGTGCTGGTATGACTTTCCGCACTAGATTCAACCAGTACGCGCGGCGCCTGTGGCGCTGGCTCACGCTCGACGGCCTGCTGCGGGCAGTGCAGCCGTGGGTATTCCTGCTGGGGCCGATCGCGCTGATTCTCGCGCTGATCGCTCCCTACCGCGGGCTATTTGTGATCGCCTACACCTATCTGCTGCTTGTGGCGGCGATGTATCTGTGGGTGCGCGAGCTTGGGCCGCGGGTTGTGCTGCGCCGCCGGCTGCTGGTCGAGTGGGCGCAAGTCGGCGACGATCTCGAGGAGCAGTGGGAGCTGAGGAACAACTCGCGTCTGCCGCTGCTGTGGCTCGAAATTGATGACGCTTCGACACTGCCCGGCTACTCCGGTCGGCGCGTCGCCGGCGCCGGTATCGGCGATCAGCAGCAATGGACGACCCAGGCGCGCTGCGAGCGGCGCGGAGTCTACACACTTGGGCCGCTCACCGTGGCGCTGAGCGACCCGTTCGGCCTCTTTCGTTATGAATGGATCGAGGACAGCGCGCGCCAGATTGTGATCTACCCGCCGCTGGTTCAGCTGCCGGCCCTGATCGTGCCGCAGGGCCAGCGGGGCGGTCTTTCACGCGCCGATATCCTTCAACAGTATGTTACGCCCAGCGTCGGCGGCCTGCGCGAGTATATTCAGGGCGACCCG
>DATFXE010000401.1:0-7131 GCA_035258585.1 Roseiflexaceae bacterium
GCCGTATCCCCCATTGCGTGCTTCTGCTGCAGCAGCCGCGACAGGATGCTCGCATTGTAGTAGATGATGCAGTTGGTGAGTAAGCACCCACACGCGTGCCAGAGCTGCTGCTCATCCTCGTTTCGATAGCGCAGCTTGCCGAAGTTGGCGTAGGAGACCGCGCGAAAAAGCTGATGATAGTTCTCGCCGCGATTGAGCGCCCGTTGCACGTTCTGACGCATCGGCGGCGAATCCACGAACGTCAGCAGGTACAGGCTCTGGAAGATCTTGTCGTATTCCCAGAGCGCCTGGCGCGTCTGGTTGCGGCGCGCGTAGGCATTCAGCTTGCGCACGATCGTGCTCTGGCTCGTGGTCTTGCCGGCCAGTGAGACAAAGATCCGCTGCAGATTGGCCCATTCCGCGACGATCAGCTCGGTGTGGAGCTTCCGGATCGGCTTCAGGATCAGATCCTGATACTGGCTGGGATGCTGGAACCCATACAGGCCGTGGCGCACCTTCTCCGAGAGGTTTTTGTAGCGCGGCGCGAACTGCTCGTTGAACACCTGCAGCAGCGCAAAGTTGACCTCGTTGGTGCCGTGCGTGTCGGTGGAGTGGATCGCCGGCCGGATGGCGCTGGTATTGCCCATGAGCAGATCGAACACATAGTAGCTCTCGTGCTCGTGCGCGCCGATGATCCGCGCCTGTACCGGAATATGGTTCACCACCAGCGTGTAGCCGACCACGCCTTTGTGCAGCCCAAAGTACTTCGGCGAGTGGCGCGCGTTGATCGTCGGCAGGCTGGTCTCGAACTTCTGCCCATCGCTGCTCGAGTGCAGCGCCCCACCCAGATCATAGACATGGAAGATCGGCAAGGCCGCACTCGCGTTGCTGAGGCAATCGTTGGCTGCGTGCAGGGTCTCCAGGCGCAAACAGTTTTCGGATGCGCGCGCCAGCGTTGAGGTGGGAATGTCGGAGATCTCGCCCATGCGCCCCAATCCCATATTGGTGCCCCAGGCAATCAGGCACGCGATCAGCACGTGGGCGTCGGCCGTCTCGCTGACGTAGCGTCCGAGCACGTGGGTAAAGTTGGCCAGGAACGGGCAGGTCTGCTGGACAAACTGCATCAGGCTGACCAGATCGACCGGCGGCACGTGCTCAAACAGCGGGTGGTTGACCGGATCACTGCCGCGTGGATAGCGCAGGCTCCAACGCGTCCGATCGCCACGCCGTTTGAGGCGGATATGCTGATTTTCGCCGTTGGCAATGCACCGATTCACCGCTACCAGCTGGGCCTCGAGCTCCTGCTCGAGCGCGGCCAACTGCTCATGGATGGGTTGGGTCAGGCGGGGCAGGCCGGTCTGCTGCACCAAGCGGTCCTGCTCCTGCCAGGTCGAAGCGCTGATCAGGTCATCCTCGAAACTGCGGAAGCGCACGCTGTCGCGGCAGAAGAGATCGCCCGACTCCAGCGCATTGCGCAGCTGACGATAGACCAGCACCTCATAGCGGTCAAGGATGAGCCGTTTCAGGCCTGCGCCATCGGTGGTATACAGGTAGCGCCGCAGCCGCACCGGGATGAACTGGGTTGGGATCGCCTCCGGTGCCAGCTGCCCCAGCGCGCGGCCCTGGGTGAAGGTGGTCTTCAGGCACTGCACGGCGGCCATGAGCGGCGCATCCGCGCGCGTGGCATGCAGCTCAGTCGCCAGGAGCAGCGGGCGGAGATGGCGCTTCAGGCGCTGGGCCTGGCGTTCGACATGCGCCCACTCCACCGCGACGTCATCCACATGGAGATCGGTACCGATATACTCCGCGAGCGCCTCGATCTGCTGCCGGTCCAGGATGGCGAAGGCCCTCGCACGCACGCGCTGAAAGGGCGTGTCGGCGGCGATCTGGTCCGAGGTGAAGAGCTTGAGGAGTTGCCCGACCTTGGGCAGATCGGCATTGTGCGCTTGGCGTAGGGTGGCGATGTGCTCCTTGGTCGCGGCTTTGGCGTCCGTCACGGATTCGTTCACGATCTGAATCAGTGCATCGATCAGATGATCATGACACTGCTGATAGCGATGGACGACAAAGCACAGCACGTAGAGCGAGACCAACCACGGATCGAGCTGCTGGAGCCGGAAGATGGTGTAGTAACTGACCAGCGAGGCGTAATAGGCGATGCCTTCGGAGGCAATCTCCAGCCGGAGCATGATCTGCTGGGCCACTGGATAGAGGACGCGCAGCTGCTCGGCCCGGCCCAGTTCGCGGCGTATCTCCCCCAGACTGATGTCCTTGGGGGTGTGCTTGAGCAGCGTGAGCGGATAGTGGCCGTCGGTCTCGACCAAGAGGGCGTCGCAGGCCGCGCGCTCGTGGGGTGCCAGGTTGGTCTGCAGGACGTGCATCAGGCGCTGCTGTTCCTCGGTCAACACCTTGCCGACCAGATCTTGCAGCACGGTATAGCTGGGCAGGACGATGCGCTGTGCCAGCAGGTACTGGATGATCTCCCGGAAGATGTAGACGGGCCGGCAGGTGCGCCGCGCCGCCTGCCGCGCACAGGTCAGGATCTGCTGGCGCTCCGCCGGGCCGCAGCGGCGGTAGCGAAAGAGGGTCAGAATCAGCCGGCGCTGGTGCCTGATGCTGCGTCGGTCCAACGACGCGAAATCCGTGGCCGGTGGGGGCAGACCTTCCTGCGCCAGCAGGTACGCCACATCCGCAGCCGCATCGGCAAAGGTAAAGGAGAAGAAGCGCTGCTTGTCCTTGAAGTAGGCCAATTTGTGAATTTCCGAAATAAGTGGCGGTGATTCTTCAGAATTATGTGGCGCGCTGTTGAAATGCGATGAGGCCCGTAGCATGTTGCCACGAACCTCGACGTTAGAGACCTGGCCCGATCACCAGTGTCTCACGGGCCGTCTCAACGACCTCTTTCGTGACGGTCTGCAACTCATTGATCTGCAGGATGCGCTGGATTTCCGTGCAGAGGCGGTGCAGCAAGCGGAAGTTCCCTCCCTTGATGCGGATAATCGCCGCGAGCGCCTCGGCATCCGTAAAGTCACCATCTGGGTTGATCAGCCCCAGCTGCGGCCACTGCCGCGCCAATATATGCCGTGTCTCGTCGGCTCCCAACGGCCGGAACGCATGCACAAACCCGACCCGTGAGTACAGTTGTGGGTAGCGCGCCAGCCGCTTTTCGATCCCCGGCATCCCAATGAGCACCAGCCCGACCTGGCTGCGGTCATAGATATCACGCATCTGCTCGATTCCCGCCATTTTCAAGCGGTCGGCCTCATCGACCAGGATGAGTTCGGTTCGATCGGGTGGTGGCCATGTCCGCGCGGCGTCATTCGTCGCGTGCGCATCCCCCAACCGATAGCGCAGTCCATCCCGCAGGCGCTGCACATCGCGTGCGATCTGGCCGGGATTATTGGAGACAGTCGGCGTGTAGAGTATCGTCCGGCTTCCTGAGCCCAGATCGCTTTCGTGTGCCGGCTCAGTGAGAAGGTAGTGGCGCGCTGAGAGCGTTTTGCCGACACCAGGTGGGCCGTAGCACAGTCCGATATAGCGCTGCCGATGACAGGCATCGCAGAATTCCACAAACCGACGGTGTTCCTTGGTCACCAGAAAGGGCATCGTCGCGGGAGTGGCAAGTACATTGTTCATTGATTACTCATTGATATAGCGCTTCAATCGTGGTAGCGGCGGCTCCTCCGATGGTGCAGGCGGTGGGAGTTCCTCCACCGCATGCGCTTCCAGCAGCAGATCCACAACCGCGCGGCGGTCGGCAAGCTGCTCGCGCAGCTGCCGTCGGCGCCGGTTGCGGGTCGCGATGATCTCCTTCAGGCTGATCGTTTGTCCAGCGAGTTCCTGACAGACTGCGTGGCAGATGAACGTGTCGCCGTGGTAGACGCGGATCTCGGCCATATCGCGCGGGTCATAGCGGATGATGACCTCTTCCCCGATGTAGGCCGCCAGGTTCAGGTCCAAGTAGCGCAGCCCTTGAAAGCGAATCCCATCCTGCTGGACGCGGCGGGTGCGGGCGACGGTCAGCAGCAAGAGGTCGAGTTGCTCCAGAGACTCGGGCAGGTGCGGCAGAAAGCCGCCGGCCTCCCAGCGCGCTTGCGGGGCCATGCCAGTTTCGCCGTGGGGGCGCTGCTGATAGCGCTCCAGCAGGAAGTTGCGGAAGCGTGCCTCGAATGCATCCACAGTCAGGTGTGGTGTGGCCGGGGGCGCGCCCGGCGGCGTATAACCTGGCACTTCACACAGAAAGAGTTGGTTGATGGTCTCAAACAGGCGCTCGATCTTGCCGCGGCCGCGCGGCATGTCCACCGTCGAGAAGATCAGCTCGATCTTGAGATCCGCCGCCACTTGTTCCAAATGGCGTGAGGTAAAGTCACTGCCATGGTCGGTGTAGAAGATCTGCGGAATCCCGCAGATCTGCCAGTGCGGCTCGCTCTTACGCCAGATTGCCCGGCGCAGCGCGAGGGCGGTGTGCAGGATAGAGGGTGCCTGGGTGAGCAGATAGTAGCCCGCGATGGCGCGACTGTAGTCATCCTCGATGACGGTCAGCCAAGGCCGCACCGGTTGGCCGTCAGCGCCGATCAGCCAGACATCTAAGGGCGTGTGATCGGCCTGCCAGATCTCGTTGGGCTGGGATGCCTCACGCCGGTGAATCAAATCAAAGGTCTCCCGGTAGACTTTAGGCCCCTGATGCGCCAGGGTGATGAGAGCTGGGTCGAGCTGTTGGATGATACCATAAACACTGGCATAGCTCGGGATGGGCCAGCCGTGCTGCATGGCGATCGGCACGATCTGCCTGTGGATCGTCGCCGCGCTGGGTGGTGGGCGCTGCAAGGCCAGGCCTTCGATCAGGTGCTGCAACGCCGGGACGATCCGTCGATGCTGGCTACGATCGGCGCGCGGCGCACGGATGAGGCCAGCCAGCCCGAAGGTGCGATACTGCGCGACCCAGCGCTGGGCAGTCCGCAGCGGGATCTGGTGTTCTTGCGCCGCCTGTGCGAGTGGCACCCCTTCCTCCAGTGCGGGCTGCAGCTGCTGATAGCGTTCGAGCGCCAGATCCCGCTCCGCTTCGGACATGGCGGCGGTCGAACGACGGGCGCGGCTCACAAACCCTCCACATAGCCAGCCGCGACGGTCTCGGGCGGATTGGTGTAGCGCTGAATATAACGCTGGGAGCGATGGCCCAGCCGCCGCTCCAATTCATAGGCATCGGCGCCGGTGGCTTTGGCCAACTGGAAGCCGAACGTGTGCCGCAGATCGTGGGGCCGGAGCGGGGCAATATGTCGCTCGGGGTCGGCGATCTCGGCATCGTGCCACCGCCCGATCTGCTCCAGGATCCGGTTGATGGCGCGTGGGGCGAGCCGTCCATCGGCTGACCGTGCCGGGACACCTATGGCGCTGAGGAACAGCGCGGTCGCGGTCTCGGTCAGATCGTGCGGGCGCTCGCGCTCCAGGTAGTCGGCCAACGCCAGCCGTGCATCGGTCGAGAGGAAGACGGTGCGCTCCGTTTTGCCCTTGCCGCGCACGCGAGTGATGCGGGCACGCCGGGCGAGACGCAAGGCATCCGGGGTGTTGGGCTGAAGTTGGTCAAGGTCGAGTCGCACCAACTCCTCGCGCCGCAACCCCGTGGAGAGCAGGACAAAGACAATCGCCCGATCGCGCCAGGGACGGCCATGCGCGTGGAGTGGTATCGCTCCCGACGCTTGCCGCCGACGCCCGCTCAGGCGGTGAAAGCGCTCCAGGCGATCGCAGAGGTTCTTGAGCGTGCGGATTTGATCCTTGTCGAGCGCCCGTGGTTCCAACGGTGGCAAGCCAAGGTCGCCGACCCCCTTGGCAGGATCGCCCGCAGGAAACAGGTGCGGCGCCTGGGCGTGAATCCAGGTGGTACAGGCCGACAGCGAGGCCAGATGGTTGTTAATCGTTGCCGCCGCCAGCCCTTGGGTGATAAGGGCGTGCTGCCAGACCTGCACATCGCGGCGTAAGCAAGCTGTGATTCGTTCGTGCCCGTAGCTTTCGAGAAAGAAGGCCCGGAAGCGGTCAAGGTGGAGGGCGATCTTCTGCGCGACTGCGATCGAGCGCACGCCCGTGACGGCCAGCTGTTGATAGCGGCGAAACCAGCTGTCCAGGCTGTCGTCTGGCGGCGGCTCGATCAGCGTCGCCATGCCGATGCACCTTTCGTGCAGTGTTTTTGTGGCGATATGCGGCAGGATTGTCAGGCGATCTGGGGCCGATTATACCATATTCACTGCACAGAAGGGCCATTTCCTGATGTGAATCGACTCATTATCTGCTTCGCGGGGAGTGGTAGATACGCGGCAAAAAGCACCGCTGATTCTCACCGCGTCACTCCCAGGCCCGGCAGATCTATTCCTCTCGCCGGCCCCACCTCAGACCTTCTTCGCGACCGGCCCAGGTAGGACATATTGTCCTCCCCAAGAGGGGGCACTGGCCCCGTGACAGCGGGCGTAGTGACGGCGTAAGATGAGCACACACCAGATCGAGGCTTTCCGTAGACAAGAACGCGGTGTTCCGCATCCAAGGAGGAACCATATGAGTACGCCAATGGTCGCAACACCAACACTTGGGCTCTCCATACGGCCGACGCTGCGCGCGATCACCATAGCCGCGCTGTTGGCCAACGCACTGCTGTTTCTGTTCGATGTCTTCTCCAGCGGACCGGACGATATTAATCTGACCCATGTGATTATCTCGCTCGTCGTCGCCGGCATCGCGGCGCTCCGCTTCCGCTGGGCGCCCGCGCTCGGCGCTCTACTGTGTGTCCTCCAGCTGGTGGAGGGCTACCTGTTCCTGGGCAGTTCGCTGACCCAGCCGGATAGCGCCGCGACCTTCGCCTTCGCCGCAGCCTTCTTTGCGATCTCGCTGCTGGGGTTGGTCGCCGGTGTCGGGGCCACCGTGCAGAACTATCGCGCGCCGCGCAGCCGCCCCTTCGTGGATCAGCCCGCGCCAGGCTGGACCTATCCTGCCTTGCTGGCGCTCATTGCGCTGACCCTCGGCGGAATCCTGTCGACCGCGATCCAGCCGCATGGCGCATCCACCAGTTTTAGCCCCGAAGCGCTGGCAGCGCTCCCGGCGCTCAGGGCCAAAGATTACCAGTTCGACCAGTCCAAAATCAGCGCCAGGGTTGGCGAGACAGTGGTG
>DATFXE010000402.1:0-5571 GCA_035258585.1 Roseiflexaceae bacterium
TTCAGCCGGCCAATCGAGCGCGGCCTGATCGGCCAGGCGTTCAATGAGCGACAGGCGCAGCTGACCCAATCCGCCGAGGAGTGGATGGCCCTCGCGCAGGCGATCAGCGACGACGAGCCGCAGCAGCTGCTGAACGCACTACACCTCCAGGAGGTGCCCAGCGGCATGCTGGTGCTGCCGCTGCTGGCCCACGATCAGCCGATCGGCGTGCTGTTCCTGCTGCGCACCGAGGGTGCGGGCGCCTTCGCCACTGAGGCGCGCGCCACGCTGGAAGGGCTGGCTAATCTGACCGCCGCGGCGATTCTGGAGGAGCGCAGCCTGCGCGAAGCCGCGACGCTTTCCCGCCAGCTGGCGCATCTGGAGGAGCAGCAGCGCAGCATGGCCGCGCGCATGACCGAGGCCGAGGCGGCCATGCTGCAAGCAGCCCGCCTGGCCGCCGTGGGGCAACTCGCAGCCGCCATCGCTCACGAAATCAATAACCCACTCTACGCCGCCCGCAACGCGCTCTACTTGCTGGAAGAGGATGTGGGCGCCGAGGTAGGCGGCTCGCAATACCTTAGCATCGCATGTGAGCAGTTGGCGCGCATCGCCGGCATCATCGAGCGCATGCGCGATTTCTACCGGCCCAGCCGCGGTGAGCTGGCGGAGGCCGACCTGAACGAGCTGCTGGCGGGCACGCTGGCCCTGGCGGGGCTGAACACCCGCCACGTGGCGATCGAGGTGATCTTCACCCCCGACGCGGCGCTGCCACTGGTGGTCTGCACGGCCGACCAGCTGCGCCAGGTGTTCCTGAATCTGATCTTGAACGCGATCGAGGCGATGCCAACCGGCGGCACGCTCACAGTCCGCAGCATCGCCGGGCCGAGTGTGGCAGTGGTCGAGGTGCAGGATAGCGGGGTCGGTATCCCAGATGACATCCGTGCGCGGCTGTTCGAGCCATTCTTCACCAACAAGCCTTCTGGCACCGGGCTAGGGCTGTCGATCAGCGCGCACATCGTCACCCAGCACGGCGGTCAGATCGAGGTCGAGAGCAGCGTGGGCCAGGGCAGCACGTTCCGCGTGATCCTGCCCTACCAGCCGAGTATATAAACGCTCAGTCGGTTGGGCGCACCTCATAGTCAGGCAGGCTCGGCAGCAGATAATCGTAGGCACGCAATGCCGCGCGCCCCTTCACCGATCGCGATCAGCAGTTGCTCGCCGAAGGCAGTAGACACATCACCGGCGGCGAACAGCCCTGGGCAGGCGGTGGCGTTGCGGTCGTCCACCCAAGGGAACTATCGATACCTGCTCATCGGTCTCCAGATTGGATCGCCTCACAAGTCGCTGTTGATCATAGCTTGATCACCGCCTTCACTGGCTCCTCGATCGAGCGCCTGAGCTGGAAGCCGAGCCGCTGGCAGATGCGCAGCATCCCTGTATTCTCTGGGAGAATCTCGGCCACGATTCGGTGGATCTTTTCTGCACGCCCCACGTCGAGCAGTCGTCGCAGCAGCTCGCTGCCCAGCCCGCGCCGCTGGAAACGGTCGCTGATGAGCAGCGCGAACTCTGCCGCCTCGCTGCCGTGCAACTTCATCAGACGGCCGACCGCAATGATCTCATGCACCCCGCTTGCTGGCTCCTGGTGTTCAGCCACCAATGCGATCTCGCGGTCGTAGTCGGTGAAGCAGATGCGGATCAGCCGCTCGTGCGTCACGCGCTGGCTCAGCCCGAGCGGGTAGAAGTAGCGCAGGTACACACTCTCCTCGGACAATGTTTGGTGAAATGCGACCATCAGCGGCTCATCCTCCGGGCGGATCGGGCGGATGGTGATTGGCGTGCCGTCGTTCAGCATCCACGCGGCGACGTATTGCGTCGGGTACGGGCGGATGGCGAGCCGGGGAAGTGTGCTTTCCGCGACATCGGCTCCGTGCAGAACCACACGCGCATCCAGCGCGATCAGCCGATCGGCCGCGGCAAGCAGCGGGTTGATATCGATCTCCGCGATCCGACGCTGCTCAGCGACGAGCAGGCTGAAGCGCACGAGCAACTCCTCGAGTGCAGCCAGATCGACCGGCTTGCGCCCACGAATGCCCGCGAGGGCCTTAAATATGTGCGTCCGTTCGATCATGTGGCGCGCCAGCGTGCTGGTCAGTGGCGGAAGCGCCAGCGCGCGATCCTCCAACACTTCCACCAGCTGCCCGCCGCTTCCGAACAGCAGCACCGGGCCAAACTGTGAATCAAGGCTGCTGCCCAGGATCAGTTCGTAGCCGTTGGAGATGATCATCGGCTGCACCGTCACACCCAGAAAATGCTGTGCGCCAACGCGCTGCTCGACCGCCGCGGCTATCGCGCGATAGGCGCGGCGCACCTCAGCGGCCGTGCGGAGACCCAGCCGCACGCCGTCGACGTCGGTCTTGTGGGTGATGGTTGTCGACCACAGCTTCAGCACAACCGGATACCCCAGCGCATCTGCGCACTTGACTGCGTCGGCTTGGCTTGCAGCAGTACGTGTTTCAACAGTCGGGATGCCGTAGGCGCCAAGCAGCTGTTTGGATTCGGCCTCGGTCAGCAAGCTTCTGCCTTCATCCAATGCCAGTTGGATGACCCGCGCTGCCAGGGCGCGGTCAGGAGCGCCCACAGCATCCTCCAGCGGGTGGACTGGTGTTTCGTACAGGCTGTGCAGATTCTCGCTGTAGCGCCACATATACTGAAACGCGCGCGCGGCGGTGTCGGGGTAGGCATAGGTCGGAATGTTGGCACGGTTCAGGATCGCCTCGCCCTCGGCCACATCCGCCCCGCCCATCCAGCTCGCGAGCAGCGGCTTGCCGGTGCGCTGGGCGATTGGTATGATGCAATTGGCTACCTCCGCTGGGCAGGTCATGGCCTGCGGCGTCAGAATGACCAGCAGACCATCGCTGTTCGGGTCGCGCGCGACGATATCGACGGCGTTAGCATAGCGTTCGGGAGTGGCGTCGCCCAGGATATCCACCGGGTTATGCTGGCTCCAATGCGCTGGCAGCAGCTGACCGAGCGCCTCGATCGTCGTGGGCGCCAGCTCGGCCAGTCGGCCGCCATCTTTGACAAGCGCGTCGGTGGCCAGCACGCCGGGGCCGCCGGCGTTGGTAAGGATCGCCAAGCGCGGGCCTTGCGGGCGTGGCTGCTTGGCCAGCACCTCGGCCATATCGAACAGATCAGCGATCGAATCGACGCGCAGCACACCACAGCGCCGCAAGGCCGCGTCGAGCACGGCATCGCTGCCGACCAGTGCGCCGGTATGCGAGGCGGCTGCCTGTGCCGCCGCCGTGGTGCGGCCGGTTTTCAGCACGATAATCGGCTTGGTCAGCGCGACCTCGCGGGCAGCGGAGAGAAATGAGCGCGCATCGCCGATCGACTCCATATAGATCACAATGCTCTGCGTCTGCGGGTCGTCGCCCAGATAGTCGATCAGATCGCCCCAGCCCACGTCGAGCATCGAACCGATCGAGACGAAGGCGCTGAAGCCGACGTTCTCGCGCAAGCTCCAGTCGAGGACGGCCGTACAGAGCGCGCCGCTCTGGCTGATAAAGCCGACGTTGCCTGGCCGTGCCAGCACTTTGGCAAAGGTGGCGTTGACGCCATTCAGCGGTCGCATGACACCGAGGCAGTTGGGACCCAGCAGGCGCATGTTGGTGCGGCGTGCCTCTCTGAGCACCTGGCGCTCCAGTTCAGCCCCTTCTACGCCGGTCTCTTTGAATCCGGCGGAGACGATAATCGCGCCGCGCACCCCGGCGTCGGCGCACTGGCCGATGATACCGGGCACGGTTGGCGCGGGAGTGACGACAACGGCCAGATCGATGGGCGCAGGCGCATGGGCGATGGTGGGATAGGCTTGGATCCCAAGCACACTGGGGTGTTTCGGGTTGATCGGGAACACGGTTCCGCCAAACGGATGGCTGATCAGGTTCCAAAGCACGGTGCGACCGACACTGCCAGACGTATTACTGGCGCCGATCACGGCGACGGTCTCGGGCGTGAAGAACACGTCCAGTGGTTGACCACGCCTGCGGAGGATCGTGTGAACCGATTCAGTGATTGGTGCGCTTGTCGTTGCTGTTTGCATGGCTATGACACCTCCAGCGCCACTGCTGATCTCTGCACAATTAACTACTGCCGCAGACCTCCACTTGATCGCTCAGACCAGCGTCGGCCACGGCTGTCTCCTCTCGGAACCCTACCGTCCACACAACTCCATACTTGATCGTATCACCGAGCGCGTTTTAGAGCGAAACAGAGCCACAACGTGTGGTTACGAGACGTTCACCCTAAGGTCGCCCGAGAAGACCGCGAGGCTCATACCCGCCATCTGCAACGGTCAGAATGACGCTGGCCGAGCCGAGGATGTGCCCAGCCTCGACCAGGCGCACCCTCACGCAAAGGCGCAATTGATGCGGGTTGCTCATCGGGGAGCGGGCGCATCAATGCCACGACGGCCGCCACGTCGTCTTCGCCAATAAGCGGGACAATCGGCTGAAGACCCGCGCGCTGGCGCCGGCGATTGTGATGCGCCACGTCGCTTTCCTGCAGGTGTGGCGCGTCGGCGAGGAGCAATGCGGCAACGTCGATCGTCGCTGGCGTCGCGGAGATCGGCCTGTGGTAGCCATGGCGCGCGAGCAGCGGTTATCGGACAGAACCGAGGCTGCCTGCTGGCCTGGTGCTCGCGACAAAGCACGAAGCCACTCGACCGATCAGGTTGGGCAGCGCCGTCGGTGCACATACTGTAACGCAAAGTCTACAAACGCATCCAATAGACAACACTTTGTTCGTGTAGACTAAGACCGAAGGAGGTGAGCCTAATGAACGAAAACATGAGCACGATTGCAGGCATTATCGGCGGTCTCCTGGTGGTCTTACTCCTGCTTCCGATCTTGGTTGGTGGAACCGGAAACTCGCTGTTCTGGCTGCTGTTCTGGCTCCTTACGCTTGCGCTCGCTGCGTCGATCTTTTTCGCGATTACCAATCGGCACTCGCAGCACTAACGCTAGCCACCACCCCAAGTGGGTCGTTTGGTTTCGACATCGCCATTCGGTTGAACCGCAGAACCGCGGAACCAGTGAGCCGCGGTTCTGCGGTTCCGCGGTTCGTAAGCAGTATCAGGAGTATGTCTTCAATCAGCGGACGGCTGCGCCCGGCTGCTCCAACCCGCCCACACGTTCCAAGTCCTGATCATCGTAAGACGCGGCATCTTCTTTTGGCTCCAGATGGGTGAAGACCGTGCTCTTCGCCAGAGCCGCGCGGATCTGCTGTTCGATCTGCTCAGCGAGATCGTGGCCGCGCTGCACCGTCCAAGCGCCCGGCACCAGAATATGCAGCGAGACAAAGCGACGCTGGCCGGCTATCCTGGTCCGCACAGCGTGAAAGGTGACCCCCTGTGCCGTGTACGGTGCCAGGATGGCCGCGATGAGGGCCTGATCGGCTGGTGCTAGCGCATGGTCAAGGACGCCGTTGGCCGTATCCCGCAGCAGACGGATCGCAGTCCACACAATATTCGCAGCCACAATCAGCGCAATCAGTGGGTCGAGGATCAGCCAACCAGTGAGCGCCACCAGCACGACT
>DATFXE010000403.1:0-3172 GCA_035258585.1 Roseiflexaceae bacterium
AGGAGAGAGGCATGAACGCTGATCAGAACCACAACCGTCCATCCATCCGCATCCTGCTGGCCGATGATCACACGATAATGCGGCAGGGGCTGCGCGAGTTGCTCGGGCGCCAGGAGGGACTGACGATCGTCGCTGAGGCCAACAACGGGCGAGAGGCGATAGAGCTGTTCCGCGAACATCGCCCGGACATTGTGCTGAGCGACATCGAGATGCCGCTGATGGATGGCATCACGGCGCTGGCGGCGATCCGCGCGGAGTATCCCGACGCGCGGGGCCTGCTGCTGACGATGCACGCGCGTGAGGGCGATATCCTGCGCGGGATGCGCGCGGGCGCGCTGGGCTACGTGCTCAAGGATGCGCCGCTCAACACGCTGCTGGAGGCGATCCAGACGGTCCACACCGGGAGGCACTGGGTTGCGCCGGTGGTGGGAGCCAAGCTGGCAGTGCGCATGGCCGGCGCCGAGTTGACGGCACGCGAGCTCGACGTGCTCCAGCAGCTGGCCAAGGGCAAGAGCAACCAGGAGATCGCGGCCGGGCTGAGGATGAGCGAAGGCACGGT
Organism: Roseiflexaceae bacterium; assembly: GCA_035258585.1. Lineage (GTDB taxonomy): Bacteria > Chloroflexota > Chloroflexia > Chloroflexales > Roseiflexaceae > DATFXE01. The sequence continues at coordinate 560 of DATFXE010000403.1, forward strand.
CAAGTTTCACATCAACCACGTGTTGCACAAGCTGGGTGCGGCCGACAGGACCCAGGCGGTGCTGAGTGCGCTCAAGCGCGGCTTCGCCTACCTGGATTGATACCGATCGCATTCTGGCGTAGCACATCGGCGGGTGCCATGTGCCGCGTGACGCGTGACGCAGCCGCACACGGCACCCGTCACTTCCATTCTTCTACCTTTGACGGCGGTTTGCTATGAGGACACAACAGCCAATCCGACCGACATCGAACTGGCCTGAGGATCGGCGACAGCCCTATCGCAGGTTAGGCATCGCCACCAGCCAATCAGTCGATCGCGTACCGTATCACTTCGCCAGGTCGCATCAGTAGCCTGCGCAGGCGACAGCAATGCCCCTATTCGTATATGCTATCGACATAGAGATTGTTAGCAAACCATATGGCGTGGAGCAAAACGTGGGCGCGCAGCGATCGTCAAGCCACCCGTGCCAGCGCATGCGTGGTTCAGCGTGTGTTGCTCACCGCCGCAGCAGGAGGAAGTACTATGAACCTTGAGCTGATCATGATAACGTTCGATGATCAGGACGCCGCCGACGACGCCTACAAAACCGTGCGCACACTGCAGACGGATGGCACGATCGACATTTTAGACGCGGCCATGCTCGTCAAGCGCAGTGATGGCACATCCCAGATCTACGATACCCAGGACGTCGACGCGCCGCACGGCGGGCTCTTCGGCATCGTCGCCGGCAGCTTGATCGGTCTCATCGGCGGCCCGGCCGGCGCGCTGATCGGCGCGGTCGCCGGCGGCGCCACAGGCGCGGTGTCGGCCAGCCTGATCGACTTCGGCTTTCTCAAGGACGACTTGCAGGCCTTGATGGATCGGCTCAGCCCCGGCAGCTCGGCGCTGGTCGTCCTGGTCGAGCCGATCTGGCTGGACCAGCTCGAAGCCACGCTGGCGTCATACGATCGAACGATCGTGCGGCGCACGCTGACCAGCCTCAGCGCCCAAGACCTGGCCAGCGCGCACGACGCGGTCGACGACCTACGCGCGAATACGCAGCGGGTCTGGGACACGATGGTCGCCCAGTTCGAAGCCGATCTGGCGCGGATGGACGCTCAACTCGTTCAGGAGTCGGCCCTCCTCAAAGCTGAGCGCAACGCAGAGACCGCGCTCGACGCCAAGGTGGCCGAGCTGCGCGCCAAGCGCGACGCTAAGCGCCAGGAGCTGCACGACACAATTCAGACCAGAATCGAGAAGCTGGACGCGGCGATCGCGCAGCACCGCGCGCACCTGGCCGCCGCGAGCGACCAGGACAAGGCGCGTCTCGAGGCCCAGATCGCCACGTTCCAGGCTCAGCTTGCGGCTGCCCAGCAGAAGCTGGAAGCCAGTTACAAGGCTCAGCAGGACGAGTGGCAGAAGGACATCGACACGTTGAAGGCTCGATCTGCACAGGCGACCGCTGATACGAAAGCCAAACTCGATGCGGAGACTGCGACACTCCAGGCCAAGCGCGAGGCAGCCAGGCAGGCATGGGAGCAGCGCAAAGCAGCGACAGCCGCCGCCGCGAGCGACCTTAAAGCGGATGTGAGCAGCGCCCATGCTGATCTCCAGGCCGGCAGGGAAGCGGCCAGCGATGACCTGAAGCGCGCGCGCGAAAAGGCCACCGGCGAGTATAAATAATTGTGTTTCGGGCTTCGGGGGCCTTTGGCCCCCGAAGATCTCTTCCTGGTGGGAAGTATCTTACTATGATCTGGAGGAACCGATGCACATCAAGCAACTGATCAAAACTCAGGTCGCAGCGCTCCCCAACCGGCTAAAGCGGCGCCTTGCCAACAGACTGCACCTGCGCACTGAGATGATCCGCGCGCGTGTTACCGGGCGGGTACGCGGCGCATCGGGGGCGCTGATTGGCTCCGGCGCCCTGCTGATCGCGCTCGGGTTTTACCTGCGTGAAATGGGCAAGCGGATCGAGCACGCACGGATCTTTGAGCATTCGCTATAGGTGCATGCGATGACTGAAGAGCATCTGCGGCTGCAAGAAGCCCGCGCCGAGAAGTTGGCGTGGAAAAAATGGGGACCGTACCTCAGCGAGCGGCAGTGGGGCACCGTCCGCGAGGATTACAGCGTATCGGGCAATGCCTGGGACTACTTCAGCCACGATCAGGCGCGCTCGCGAGCCTACCGCTGGGGCGAAGATGGCCTCGGCGGCATCGCAGATGACCAGCAACTGCTCTGTTTCGCGCTTGCGCTATGGAACGGCGCTGACCCGATCCTCAAGGAGCGACTGTTTGGCTTGACCAACAGCGAGGGGAACCACGGCGAGGATGTCAAGGAATATTACTTCTATCTCGATAGCACGCCGACCCACTCATATATGAAACGGCGCCGGCATCGGCGCCAGCCACCAGAGCGGATGGACCGGCCTGGTGGCTACCCTGATTCAGTTGTACGGGTTCGTGAGCAGCGAGCAGATCGGTGAGGGAGAGGCACGAGCAGGGTTGAGGTATGGAGAGCAGGAGGCCGCGGCTTAAGGACCACCGTCCTGGCAACGAGCAACAACACCCGCAATGTGGCCGAGACCGCGCTCATCTTCATCGCGCAACATAGCGCGGAACGCCCTTAGTCGCAGCC
>DATFXE010000404.1:0-7163 GCA_035258585.1 Roseiflexaceae bacterium
TCGCCGCCACGGCGGTTGTCGAGCACGAAGGTGGTGTGGTGCTGCTGCGCCGGGCGATCCCGCCGGACGCCGGCATCTGGCACCTGCCGATCGGCCACCTGGAGTTCGGTGAGCCGCCGGAGGCCGCGGCCCTGCGCGAGGCGGCCGAGGAGACCGGCCTGCTGCTGGATGAGCCGGTGTTCCTCGACTTCGAGCACAGCCCGGCGATCGGCGACCCGGCGATGTTCTACATTATCTTTTGCTATCGCGCCCGCGCGAGCGGCGGCCAACTGCGAACCAACGAGGAGAACAGCGAGGCGCGGGTCTTTCCGCCCGACGCGCTGCCGGAGCTGAAGTGGTCTTCCCAGCGGCGCGCGCTGGCGGCCTGGCGCGCCTGGAAGGCTGGGCGGGCCTGGCGCGCCGGCACTAGCGGCATGGATGTGGGAGATCCCTGATGTGCTGGCGGCCTGGCATCCAGGGTGGGCCACGGCCTCCCGGGCGCATTGTCTTCTCAGTACCACACAGAAAGGAATGGCAACCCATGATGAGCCAAACCGTCCAGAATGCGATCAACGACCAGATCAAGCATGAGTTTTACTCATCCTACCTGTATCTCTCGATGTCGGCCTACTTCGAGACGCTGAGCCTGCCGGGCTTCGCCCAGTGGATGCGCGTGCAGAGCCAGGAGGAGCACGCGCACGCCATGAAATTCTTCGATTTCGTCAACGACCGCGGCGGCAGCGTGGAGCTTCAGGCGATCGAGCAGCCGCCGGGCGAGTTTCAATCGCCGCTGGATGTCTTCGAGCAGGCGCTGGGCCACGAGCGCAAGGTGACAGCCTTGATCCACTGGCTCTACGAGCTGGCGCTCAAAGAGAGCGACTACCCTACCCAGATGCTCCTGCAGTGGTTCATCACCGAGCAGGTCGAGGAGGAGAAGAACGCCGGCCAGATCGTCGAGCAGCTCAAGATGACCGGCGGCGAGCCATCCGCGCTGCTGCTGCTCGACCGCGAGCTGGCCGGGCGCGGCGCGACCGAGTGACAAGATGACAAGGCCTGCCCTGAGCGGAGCCGAAGGGTGACAAGGTGACAGGGTGAAACAGCATTTCACCCTGTCACCTTGTCAACTTGTCTGGGGGACTCTGTGGCTGATCTCCCCATCCTTGATATTCGCGATGTGGTGAAAGATTATGGCGACACGCCAGCCCTGCGCGGCGTGAGCCTCGGCGTGGCGCCCGGCGCGATCGTCTGCCTGCTCGGCCCATCCGGCTGCGGCAAGACGACGCTGCTGCGCGTGATCGCCGGCCTGGAGCGCGCCGACGCCGGCGTGGTCGTATTCGCGGGCCGGCCGATCGATGGCGTGCCGGTACACGAGCGCGGCTTCGGGCTGATGTTCCAGGATTATGCGCTCTTCCCGCATCGCGATGTCGCCGGAAATGTAGCGTTTGGCCTGCGCATGCATGGCTGGCCGCGCGAGCAGATCGAGGCGCGCGTGGCCGAGATGCTCGATCTGGTCGGCCTGGCCGGCTACGACCGCCGGCGCGTCTACGAGCTTTCTGGCGGCGAGCGCCAGCGCGTGGCGCTGGCGCGCAGCCTGGCGCCCAGCCCGCGCCTGCTGATGCTCGACGAGCCGCTCGGCGCGCTCGACCGCGCGCTGCGCGAGAGGTTGCTGGAGGAGCTACGCGCGATCCTCAAGCGCGTCGGAGTCACCAGCATCTATGTGACCCACGATCAGACCGAGGCATTCGCGATCGCCGACTGGCTGGTGCTCATGAACGATGGGCTGATCGAGCAGCAAGGCCCGCCCGAGGCGGTCTATCGCCGCCCGGCCACGCGCTTCGCCGCGCGCTTTCTGGGGCTATCCAACCTAATCGACGGCCGCGTGCTGGAGCGCGAGGATAACGCGCTGCTGTTCGAGACGCCGCTCGGCAGGATGCGTGCCGTCGGTAGCGTGCTCGACACACGGCCCGGCGACAGCGTGACGCTGGTGATTCGCCCCGAGGCCGCAGCGCCAATCCAGGCTGTGACAGACGGCGCCAATACGATCGCGGGCGTGGTCGCCGAGCGATCGTTTCGTGGCAGCCGCACGCGCCTGGCGATCCAGCACCCGAGCGGCCAGACGCTGGAGTTCGAGCTGGACGACACAGCCCTGCCACCCATCGGCGATCCAATCACACTTGCGCTGCGAGCCGACGCGATCAGCTTGATAACGGGATAGCACTGTCAGCTATAATGATTAGGGCAAGGGATGTGGGGAAGGCGTTGCCTTCCCCGCATCCCCTCTTTCCCACCTGTTGTGGGCGACTTCGTCGCCCACAACAGGTGGGAAAGAAGAGTCCTGGAGGGACTGTGTCCCTCCAAACCTCCTGCTTGGGTAAGTTCCAATGATATCGAACAATCATCGGGAAGCTCTGGGAGCGACTAGCCATGGCACATCAGACAACGATCGGCATCCTGTTACCGGTGTTGAACGCCGGATACGATATGGAAGTTCTCGCTGGAGCCCATTTGGTCGCACGCCGGCAGCGCGCGCAGTTGATAGCGATCTGGGGGTCGGCCGCAGATCTGCGGGCGACATCGCTAGCCTGGGAGCAGGTTGACGGCTGGATCGCCGTGCATAATATCCCCCGGCCTCAGGCGCTCGTCGAACTGGCGCAAACCGGCGTCCCGCTGGTGGCGATTGGTGCGCTCGTGCCCGACCTGAACTGCCCAGCGGTATTGCCCGATAATTATCACGGGACGCTTGCGGCGACCCGCCATCTCCTCGATCACGGCCATCAAGGTATCGCCTTCCTGGGCGACTTACGCGTGCACGACATGCGCGAGCGCTACGCGGGCTATCTGGCCGCCCTGGCCGAGCGTGGTGTCGCGCTCGACGAGCGCTGGGTTTTCGGCGATGCCAACTACTATGGCGCGCCAATCGGCGGCGCGCGCGCGGCACAACAACTGATCGACGCGCAGTTCGAGTGCTCGGCGATTGTCGCCGGCAACGATCTCTATGCGCTCCAGGTGATCAAGAGCGTGCAAGCGGCCGGCTATCGTGTTCCCGCAGATCTGGCCGTGGTTGGATTTGACGACCTTCCCGAAGCTCAGGCTACCACACCCCCCTTAACCACCGTCCACCAATCATACTCCTCGCTCGGGTGCGTCGCGGCTGAATTGCTGCTGTCCCGTCTGCGCGGTCAGGCGGTCGCGCCGGGCCCGACCTACGTTCCCACCACGTTGGCGATCCGGCGCTCGTGTGGCTGCGCGAGATCGCAGCTCTTTTCGCCCTCGATCGCGGATGAGCAATTCGCGTCGCCAAATTGGCAGGATGCTCTTGCGCACGAACTGGCGCGACTCATTTCGCTTCCTCTGCCGCCCGACCCTACAGCCGAGCCATCGAAGCTCTGGCCCGGCGCGGCCACCCTTATCCAGGGTCTCGATGCCGCCGTCATAGGTGCAGCGGCGGACAACCCGAACGACCTGGACCTGGGGCGCGCCTGGCGGGAGGCGATTGAGCTCACGACAAGCCTGGAGGCGCTCCACGCCATGCTGAAACTGCTGGCGCGGGCTGCTGAACAACACACAGCCGCAGCGCACGACAAAGCCATCACATTGGCTCGCGTGCAATCGTTTCTCGACCGGGCCTCTATCGAGTTGATGCAGGCGCAGCAGGCCTACATGCTCGACCGCCACACCGCACGCGAGCAGCTTGTGCGGACCAACTACGCGATCAATATGGCCTTGCTTGACCAGGATCAGGGCAAAGCCGCGCACCTGAATTGGCTGAGTCTGACTCCATTGCCCTGGGCATGCCTGGGTCTGTGGGGCGAGCCGGGAGCTGATGGAGCGCGCCCGCTTGTCGTCGTTGGAACCTACAGTCGTGTGGGGCCGCATGCAATAGCGCTCGATTCGCGCTATCCCGCCGCGGCGTTCCCGCCACTCGACGCCCTGCCGGCCTCCGCACGCGCAGGGGGACCCGATGTCGCGATATTGCTGCCCGTTCGCACGGCCACGCACGACTGGGGCATCCTGGCGGTATGCCGGCCGGTCGAAAGCCGGGGTGCGCAGTCGACTGACGAAGACGTGCGCATGTGGGCCACGCTGCTTGGCGCCGCGCTGGAGCGCGAGTCGCTGCTGGAATCGCTGACTGGGCAGCAGAATACCTTGAGCGCGGCCTACGAGCAACGACTGATCACCGAGAACATCCGCGATCTGGTCTTCATGATCGATCAGTCGGGCAGGTTTCTTTATAGTAGCCCCTCCTTTCAACATGTTCTCGGCTATAACCCGTCCGGACTGCTCGGTATCTCCGCCTTCGACCTGATCCATCCCGATGATGTGGCGGCGGTGCAGGAGCCTTGGGCGCGCGTCAGAACGCCTGGCGCAATTCAGGCCACCTTCCGCTTCCGACATTCCGACGGTTCCTGGCGCTGGCTCGAGGTTTCCGGCACGGCTGTCACACGGCAGGGGGAGCCATCGGTTGTTGTCGTGGGCCGCGACATCACCGATCGCAAGCGCCTTGAGGCGGAGGTGCTACAATCGCAGAAAATGGACAGCATCGGCCGGCTTGCCGGGGGTGTCGCCCACGATTTCAACAACTTACTGACAGTGATCACCGGGCATACTGAGCTGGCGATCGAGTCATTGTCTCCGAGCGATCCTCTCCGCAGCGATCTGGTAGATATTCAGAAGGCGGCTCAGCGCGCGGCCGGTTTGACCAGTCAATTGCTGGCCTTCGCCCGCAAACAAATTTTTGAGCCACGCGTCCTCAACCTCAACGACCTGATCCTTGATACGAACAAACTGCTTCGCCGGCTGATCGGCGAAGATATCGATCTGACGACCTTGACCGATCCCAATCTGCGATCGGTTAAGATCGACCGCGGCCAGATCGAGCAGCTGCTGGTGAATCTAGCGATCAATTCGCGCGACGCTATGCCGAATGGCGGACGCCTCACAATTGTAACCTCTAATGTCGTGCTCCAACAGCGCGAAGCGCTCAGCCGTATCGGCGTGAGCCCGGGATCGTATGTATCGCTGGCGGTTCACGATACCGGCGTCGGGATGGACGCCGAGGTCCAGTCGCACCTGTTCGAGCCGTTTTTCACAACCAAAGAGCCGGGCAAAGGGACCGGGCTAGGGCTGGCGACATGCTACGGCATCGTCAAACAGCATGGCGGCCACATCCTGGTGTCTAGCACGGTTGGTCAGGGCACTACCGTAACTATTCTGCTCCCGCCCGAAGAGCAAGTCGCTGTCGTGGCGCCACGGCGTGACGCCGCGCTGCCGCCGCCGCAGGCCACTGAGACTGTCCTGCTGGTAGAGGATGAGAACGCGGTGCGCAACCTGGCCTCGCGATTGCTGCGCGAGCAGGGCTACACCGTGTTGGAGGCCGCCAATGGCGTGGAGGCTGTGCAGATCGCGCGCGATCACAACGGGCCGATCGAGCTGCTGCTGACCGATGTTGTGATGCCGCGGATGAGCGGCAAGGTAGTGGCCGATCGCCTCCGGGCCATGCGTCCCAGTATCAAGATCCTGTTCATGTCCGGCTATACCAACGCCAACATCATCAACCAGGGCCCGCCCGATCCCAGCACGGCATTTCTCCAAAAACCATTCTCGCCGCTCACGCTAACCCTTAAGCTGCGCGAGCTGTTGGATACATGAGAAATAGGCTTTACGCAAAGGGGCGTGGGGAAGGTGCAACCTTCCCCACAAACTCTTCTTTCCGCCCGTAGTTGGCGGCTTTGCCGCCAACTACGGGCGGAAAAGAAAAATCTTGGAGGGCTTGCAGCCCTCCAAACGTCCCGCTGGCGTAAGTGATAAGAAAGCCATTCGAGGCAACGCATGACAACCGATCGGCTTCTCGCCCAACTCGTCGCGATCGACTCGCGCAACCCGATGCTGGACACACAAGGTCCGGGCGAGGCGGCGATCGCCGCGGCGGTGGCGGCCGAGTTGCGCGAGGCCGGGCTGGAGATCACGCCGATCGAGCCTGTGCCAGGGCGCCCGAGCCTGATCGCGCGGCTGCCTGGCAGCGGCGGCGGGCCGGCGCTGCTGCTCAACGCACACCTGGACACCGTCGGCTTTGGGGCGATGGTCGATCCGCTCTCGGCGCGCGTCGAGGGCGGGCGGCTGTATGGGCGCGGCTCCTACGACATGAAGGGCGGGCTGGCGGCAGCCTTAACGGCGGCGGCGCGCCTCGCGCAGGGTAAGCAACTCCGCGGCGACCTGATCGTGACAGCCGTGGCGGATGAGGAGCACGCCAGCATCGGCACACAGGCCGTGATTGCGCATCTGCGCGACACAGGAACGCGCGTCGATGGTGCGATCGTGACCGAGCCGACCGACCTCCAGCTGTGCGTGGCCCACAAAGGGTTTGCCTGGGCCGGCATCATCACTCACGGGCGCGCGGCCCACGGCAGCCGCCGCGCCGACGGCGTCGATGCGATCGCCCACATGGGCCGCGTGCTCATCGCGCTGGAGCAGCTAGACCTACAGCTGCAGGAACTGCCGCCCCACCCACTGCTGGGGCACGGCTCGCTGCACGCGTCGCTGATCGGCGGCGGCGCCGAGCTTTCGACCTACCCGGCGCGCTGCCGTCTCGACCTGGAGCGCCGCACCCTGCCGGGCGAGACTGCCGAATCGGTCGCAGCCGAGCTGAATGCCATTCTACGCCAGCTATCATCCCACGACCCACGCTTTTCCGCCGAGGTCGAGCTGACGCTCTTCCGCCCGCCGCTCGAGACAGGCCTGGACCAGGCCGTCGTCGCGGCGCTAGCCCAGGCCGGGCAGCAAGTGAGTGGGCAGGCATTGCCAATTGTCGGCGCGACCTTCTGGATGGACGCGGCGCTGCTGGGCGCAGCCGGCATCCCGACGGCGATCTTCGGGCCGCGCGGCGCCGGCCTGCACGCCGATGTCGAATGGGTCGATCTCGCCAGCGTCCAGACGTGCGCCGACGTGCTCGTCGCTGCCGCGCGTAGCTTCTGCGGCTAATAACTGGTATTTCATCTTTCAATTTGTTGTTCGTTTTTTCGCTCGCAGAGCGAAAAAACGAACAACAAATTGAAAGATGAAATACCAGCTATTAGCCGCAGAAGCTACGCGCGGCAGCGACGAGGACGTCGGCGCACGTCTGGACGCTGGCGAGATCGACCCATTCGACATCGGCGTGCAGGCCGGCGCCGCGCGGCCCGAAGATC
>DATFXE010000405.1:0-3702 GCA_035258585.1 Roseiflexaceae bacterium
GTCGACGGCGATCACAGTGCCGTAGCGCCTCACGAGGCCGCTTGCACGCACCAGCGGTGTACTGTCGACGAGTTGGGGCGATCTGAGCTGCGTTTGCTTCGCGGTCATGTTGATTACTAAGTCCTAATATTACAACGAGAGTTAGGAGGTCTGGAGGGCGAAGCCCTCCAGATTCCATCCACGGTGGGGGTGCGAGGGCGGCATTGCCGCCCTCGCACCCCCACCGAATAGGGTTTTTCGGGGGCCAGAGGCCCCGAACCCCCTTTCGGAAGTAAAGTCTCGTTGTAGTATTAATCTTATTTCAGGAAACCATCGTGATAGAACTGCCCGGCCTCGTCGTAGTAGGTTTCGCCGATCTCCACCGGCTCACCGCGCGCGCGCCGGAGCAGCTTTTCGGCGTACCCGGTATCCGATAGGTAGTAGCGGGCGCTGCCATCGGGCTGCGGCACTTCGTTCATGAACTTGCTCACCGCGCCCGTCTGCGCGCAGACTCGCCCAGTCTGGTCCTCGATCTGAAAATACACATCAGAAAACTCGATCGGCCGCACGTCGGTATAGGGTGGCACTGCGTACAGGCGCTTCTCGCGGCCGGCGCTTAGCAGCGTCAAGTGCGCGGCCTGATGGAACATCGGCGTGTCCCAGCGCGGGATGGGGCTAGAGGCCATCAGGTAACGCTGGTGGACGATCACCGGGTAGTTGGCTCCGCCGGTGAACGTGTTGTGTCGCACGAGCTGCTCGTAGAGATCGAGCCACATCAGGGCATAGTCGGCATCGGCGTGCATCTTGCGCGCCAGGGTCAGGCTCGGCTGTACGGCCATCAGCGGCTCGGGGTAGGGCACCTGCAAAACCAGCACCTGGCTCTCACGCAGGCGCTCCTCCGGAAAGCGGTGGCGGCTCTGGATGATCGTCGCTTCAAGCGTGTCGGTGGTCGTCGCCACGCCGGCCACACGCGCGATGAAGCGCCGCAGGTTGGCGGCGTTGACTGAGTCGTCCGCGCCCTGGTCGATCACTTTGACGGTGTCGCGCGGGCCGACCAGGCTCAGCGTGACCTGAAGCCCACCGGTGCCCCAGCCGCGCGCGATCGGCAGCTCGCGACTGGCGTAGGGTACCTGGTAGCCGGGTATCGCGATCGCCTTCAGCATACGCCGGCGCAGCTCGCGCTTCGCGAATTCATCCAGGAATGCGTAGCTGTAGTCCTGGCGCGGGTGAGCGAGATCCGCGAGGGTCATTCTTTATCTCCCTGACAAGCCCCAGCATCTCAGATTGCCACCATGTCACGCTCGGCCTGCACGCGCCGAATCGTGTCGAGGATGCTGCCGAATGTCACATAGTGCGGCAGCTTATAGTGGATGCAGAAGCCCGATGCCTCGACCGGTTCTGTATGGTAGAGCACGAACTCTTCCTCATGAGCGGGGTGCGGCGCCGGTTTGCTCATCTCGATATCCAGCATCGCGGCCGCGATGGTCTTGACTTCGTTCCATCCCAGCGTGGCCGCAAAGCCCAGCTCAAGCTGATCGGCGGCGTTGCTGACGATCTCGGCCTGGCTGACGCGTATGCGGCCGGCGCTAAACACCGCACCACTGATGGGATGGCGTAATCGCACATCGGCATAGCCGAGCCGAACCTCGTTGACAGTCGGATGGGCCAGCCCATACCCGCGCATGCTGGCATAGCCAAGCGCCAACACGCCGCCGGTGTCGGCCCGCGCCAGCGACTGGAGCCGGTGTGCGCGCGGCGAGGGAAAGCGAATTGGGTCACGCGTGACATCCGGCAGATCGGCTGGGCTAAGGGGGCCCTGCTCGGGCAGATCAGCCAGCAGGCCATTCAGCCGCAGCCAGCCGGCCACCGGCGGAAGCGACGAAGGACGAAGGACGAAAGACGCAAGCTGACCGGGCTGATCCTGTGATTCCGGCACATCGTCGAGATCGGCCGGGCTTGTAATCCGACCTTCGTCCTTCGTGGTTGGTCTTTCGTCGAGGACGTCGGTCCGGAGGATCCGGTGGCTATAATCCAGCGTCGGCCCGAGAATCTGCCCGCCCGGGATGTCTTTGAACGCGGCGGATATCCGGCGCAGCGTAAGCGTCGTCGCGTCATCGATCGGCTCGGCATAGGCCAGCCGCGGCTGCGTCGAACGGTACGCACGCAAGAGCAACACTGCCTCATAGAGGTCCCCGCCGGTCTGGGCGAGCGCCAGCGCGGCAAGCTCGGGTGCGTACAGCGAGCCCTCGCCCATCACGCGGTCGACCAGGTAGGGCATGAACTGCTCGACCGCGCGTACGAACGCCGCATCGATCGGGCCATTCAGCTGCTGGAACAACTGCTCGGCCTGTTGGATGGCCTGCTCGCCGCCGCGCGCCGCAACGTAGCCCATCACACCACCTCGATCCGCGTCGTGCGCGGCAGGCCCGCCAGGCGATCGTACCCAACCAGCACGACATCCCAGCCCAGCGGGTAGCGACAGATCTGCGCGCGCAATTCCCAGAAGGTATCGGGTATACCGTCGACCCACAGATCGGCCGTGGTAGCGATACCCGGGCCGCTCAGGCGCAGCGCACGCCCTGCCCCGAACGTGCAGCCAAGGATCAGCGTGGCCGACTCGTCGGGGAAAGCGTAGGTGCCGATCGGTGCTTCCGCGAGCGCCGATACCGTTGCCGCTCGGAGCGCCGGATAGAACTGGTACATCGCTTCGCCGCATGATCGCGCCCGCGCGCCAGTGCGCACGAGCAGGTTCTGTAGCTCGGAGTGGCTGCTATAGTAGCTGGTTTCCAGATCGATCAGCGCGTCGGCGATCGCACCAAACGCTGCCAGCCCGCTCGCCGGCAGCGGGTAGATCTTACCCGGATGGCTCAACGCCCACATCAGCGCGGTGAAGGTCTGGTGTGTGCGGGTCTCTGCTTCGGTGATGCTCGGATGGCTCATCAAGCGCCTCGAAAACTTCGCCTGCTTGGGGCAGGCCATGCTAGAAAAGCTGCGATCTACCCATCTGTATAGGACGTACGCAGTTGGCGTTTTAGCGGGGGTCACCCAGAGGGTACCCGGTGCCACAGGCCCCCGAGAAGCTTCTTTGCCGCCACGGGTGAGCGGAAAGAGGAGTTCTTTGGAGGGCTTTGCCCTCCAAAGCTCCCAGCTGCGTAACTCCTACTGTAATCTCAGAACGTCTCCATCTCGACACGAGTTGCCTCCACGGCCTCCAGCAGCCGCTGGTCGTCCGCGTCGAGCGCGGCGGCCTGGGCGCTGATGAACGGGGCGATCTGCTCGCCTGCGATGCCGGCTCCAATCGCGGCATCGATCAGCGCGATCGCCAGCGCTTGCTGGAGATCGCGCCCCAGACATGCCGCGTATCCCTCGGCCGGCCCAAGCCGTACATGCGCCTCGGCGACCAGCACCTCGCCGAGAAAAAAAGTCGTGCCCTGCGCTGTATCCTGCATCGACGCCATCACCAGCGCGGTGCGGTTCTGGATGACCTCGATCGGGCCCAGCTCGGGAATCAGCCGATCGACGAAGCCTTTGACCTCATGGGCAGGCGCGCGGCTGAGAACACTGAGGTAGTAGCTTTGGTCGATCTCTTCGGGTGGCGACTGAAACGTCCGCTTGTTCATGACCATATCCTTTTGAACCTATGCGGCTGGCGTTGTTGCCTTCGGCAAGCTCAGGTGCCGCGGTACTTGACGTTCGCAATCGTGCAATGTTTGTGCGCTCGAC
>DATFXE010000406.1:0-2317 GCA_035258585.1 Roseiflexaceae bacterium
CAGGGTACTGCGGCCATCCTCTGCGCTGGCGGTATACACCAGCCGGCTGTTGTCCAGCCACTGTGGCCCGAATCGGCTCCACTCGTCGTCGGCTGGGGTGACGCGCTGCTCGTCGCCGCCAGCGGTTGCAACCGTCCAGATGCTCAGGCGCGGCGGCGCTGCACCGGTCTCGTCGGCAACAAAAGCGATCGTCTTGCCGTCGGGCGCGAAGGTCGGCTCGGCGCAGGTGCGGCTGCGCACGACCAGCGCCTGGGGATTATTACCGTCCAGGTCGATCGACCATAGCACGCTTGGCGCGAGCTGATCGCCCACGTCGGCCCCCGGCGCGATCGCGCAGAACGCCACTCGTCCAGCCGCGAGATGAGCGGTCAATGCGGTGACGTCGCCATAGTTGTCACCTCGTGTGCCCTTGGTCAGGTTGGTCTTCGTCCCGCCCGCGTATTTCCAGATATCGCCATCCTTGATATAGAACACCGGTGTTGTCGGCTTGGCGGCAGCCGCGGGCAGACTGAGCATATCGTTGTTCGCCCCAACCGCGCCGCTCTTGGCCACCTCCAGTATCAGCCGGTAAGGGTCTTTCTCCAGCGTCAGTCGGAATGGCAGCGGCTGCTCCAGACCGAACGCCAGCGTCGCGCCTGTGGCGGCGTTCTGATCGAAGCGGTAGTTCAGGCTCTTGAGGACAGTTGTTCCGGAGAGCGCGCGCGTCGGGCTAATGCTGGTTGTCCTGAAGGTGTCGTCGTGCAGCCAGCCCTCCAGATCCACATGGAGAATGTAGCCCCCCGCCGTGTTGGGCGGCTCGTCGGCGGCGCTGAGGCAGCGCGCGAGCGCGTGCGGCGGCGCCGAGTCGCGTGCCACTGCCAGGCCGATCGTCACGCGCTCGAACGCCGGCTCGATCGTCGTCGTGATGCCGGTGATCCTGGCCGAAAAGCGCCCACCGTCGATCTCGCCAGCCGTCTGATTACAGAAGCTAAAGTTCGCCAACGCCGGGTTAGGCGTGGGTGTGGGCGGCAGCGGTGTCGCGGTTGGCGGGGGTGTCGGCGTCGGCGTCGGCGTGATCGTCGGCGTTGGCGTGATCGTCGGCGTTGGCGAAGGGCCAAGCGTTGGGGTCAGCGTCGGCGTCGTTGTTGGCGTTGGCGTTTCAGTGGGGGTCGGCGTCGTCGATGGGGTCGAGGCCTGTAGCGTCTCAAAGCTCTTGATCTGCTCTTGTTGTGCGATCGACGTTTGCTCGCAGCCGGTCGCGAAGAGTAGCACCAGGCAGCAGAGCAGGGCCAGCGCGTAATGACGATTCATACAGTAGCCAGTGGGCAGTCGGCAGTCGGCAGTCGGCAGTATCGTTCACTACCGCCATCGATCGTCGACAGCTTTCTCTAAAAGGCTCCCAGCCACAGTACGTCCAGCAGATTGTAGGAGTTACTACGTCGCTGCCGACCGCTTACTGCCGACCGCTTACTGCCGACTGCGGCTAATCCCCCGGCAGCACCACCTTGATCCAGCCGCGCCGCATGGCGTAGACAACCGCCTGTGTCCGATCGTTGACGGCCAGTTTGCGCAGAATCGACGAGACGTGATTCTTGACGGTCTGGTTGCTGATATCGAGCTGGACGGCTATCTCCTTGTTGGTCCGCCCGGCGGCGACCAGTTCCAGCACTTGCAGCTCACGCGGCGAGAGCGGCGAGTAGATACTCTGAGTATCCTCATCCACCGCCATCTGACGGAAGGCCATCAACACCTGCGCGGCAACATCCGGCAGCGAGAGCACCAGATCGTTGATCGGATAATCCCCGTGGCGTACCTGGTTGAGCACGCGCAGCAGCCTCTCAGGCGAGACATTCCGCGGTGCGTATGCGGCTACCCCGGCCCGAATGGCTTTGACCACATGCTGGCCGTCCATCGAGGCGCTCAGCAGAATGATCCCAATATGGGGATGGGTGCGCTTGATTGCGCGGGCCACCTCCAGGCCATTGACGCCGGGGAGATCGACCTCCATCAAGACCAGATCCGGGTCGGTATAGTCGACAAGCTGGATGGCTTGCTGGCCATTGCTGGCCTCGCCCGCGATCCGAAAGTCTGGCAGATTGGCCAGATAATGGCGCAGCCCTTCACGAAAGAGCGCGTGGGCATGGACGAGCACAATCGAGGTTGGGCTCAAGTCGCCCTCCTGATCAATACGCGCCTGACAGTCGGCGCGATTGCCATGGCACTCATCGCCTGAGCTCCGATCTCAACGCAGCCGGCGGCGTTTCCTGGGTGTGCAGTAGGGTTGCGTGCATTATACTCGATGATAAGTCTTTACACAAGCTAGAGGCTAGAGGCTAGA
>DATFXE010000407.1:0-13567 GCA_035258585.1 Roseiflexaceae bacterium
CCCGTACACTCGCGCCGACGCGCACGCCAGCGCCGACGCGCACGCCAAAGCCATCCCAAGCGTCATCGCGAACGGCTGTGTCGGCGATGCCTCAGAGCGCTGCCCTACGAAATGACGTCAGGCTGAGTGAGTTTCTGCCGAACCCGAAGGCACATGGCACGAATGAGTGGGTCGAGCTGGCCAACGACGCCGACACGCCGGTCGAGCTGAGCGGCTGGGCGATCGACGATGCAGATGGCGGTGGTTCGCCCTACCGGCTGCCAGAGGGGAGCGTGATTGCGCCGCATGGGCTGCTGCTGGTCGAATTGCCGAAGGCGCTATTCAACAACGCGGGCGACAGCGTTCGGCTGTTGCGCCCCGACGATCAGATTGCCGACCAGTACAACTATGGCCAGGCTGGTGCCGATCAGAGCTTCTGCCGCGTCGATGGCATATGGACCGCCTGTACGCCGACGCCAAACGCCCCTAATCAAGCCGTGGCTCAGCATGCAGCGCCATCCCCGACAGCGTCACCGGAACTCCAGACCGCGGCGCTTGGTGGTGCCGATACGCTTAGCGGCGACGCCGCTCGGCCAGTTGCGTTGGCAACACCGGCATTCTTTGCCATACAGAGTGATGCGATCACGGCTCTCCCATCCTACGCCTACCCGACGGGCGGCGTACTCTATCGGGGCGTCGCCCCCACTCCCTCGGCGCCGGCCAGCCCGCCTGCGCTGGTGCCACATCGCGCTCCGCGTGCAGCCGCGCCCTCATCTGGACGTTCAGGAGCACAGCTAGGTATGGGCGCTGGATTATTCCTATGTGCCGCTGGTGGGGCCATAGCTGGCTACGATCAGCTGCGCGCTCGCCGCCTGCCTATGCCGATTCCGACAAGCGATCCGGAGGAATTGTGCGAAGAAATCGACGATTCCGGCGAAGAGGAGGTTGATGACGAACGCCTCTAATATTACAACGAGAGTTAGGAGGTCTGGAGGGCTTCGCCCTCCAGATTCCATCCACGGTGGGGGTGCGAGGGGCGGCAAAGCCGCCCTCGCACCCCCACCGAATAGGGTTTTTCGGGGGCCAGAGGCCCCCGAACCCCCATTCGGAAGTAAAGTCTCGTTGTAGTACTAACACCCACTAACTAACACGACTTCGGCAGTCGGCGTTTGCAGAGAGGTTTGCGGGGACCGGGTACTCTCTGGGTGTCCCTCCAAAAAGGGGAGATCTCGCGGGCGGTGCAACCGCCCCCGAACCCCCACCGCGTAAGTCGTGTCACTAACACCTGCGCTGCAAGCGCTCTAGCTCCTGAAGGCTGCGCTGGCAACAAAACAGAACCTTTGTGCACTGGGGGAGTGTGCTATAATGGCCGCTAGCGCAGCTTCCATGCCACCAGGCCGCTCGGCCAGCGAGAAGGAGGAGCGTCATGAACGACCCGCAGCCCCTCGTGCAAGACCGGCTTTCGCGTAATAGCTGGGGTTTTCTGGGTAACCAGGGATACATCCTGGGTATGGATATAGGCAGCCACGGCTCGCGCGCGGCACTGATCGACCTGCATAGCCAGACCTACCACTGCGCACACCGTGAGATCGGTGGCGGCAGCGCTGACGCAATTACTCACGATGCAATCGCACTTGCGCGCGAACTGCTCGACAAGCATGGCGTCGAGCCCGACCGGGTTGTGCGGATCGGCGTGGGATTCGCTGGCCCGGTGGATGCGCGCGGCGGCATCGTCCATCTTTCGCACCGCATGCCTGGGTGGGAGCAATTCCCGCTTAGGCAACGCATCGAGGATGCGTTTGGCGCGGTGACGCTGCTCGACAACGACGCTAACCTGATTGCGCTGGCCGAGGCGACGTTCGGGATCGGGCGCGATGTCCAGGATCTGTTCTATCTCCACCTCAGCAGCGGGGTTGGCGGCGGGCTGGTGTTGGATGGCCGGCTGTACCACGGAGCGACCACTACCGCCGGCGAGATCGGCCATGCGGTGGTCGGCCCGATCGACCCGCTGCATCCCAACGGGCCGCCGCATACGCTCGAGCAACACCTCTCGGTTCAGGGCCTGCTGGCGCGCGCGGCCGAGCTAGGCCTGGAGACCGACCTGCTCAGCGAGGTCTTCGGCCCTGACCCGATCGGGCGCCAGGCGGTGTCCGAGGCGATCGACCTGCTGGCGGCGCGGCTTTCGCAGATCGTCGCGCTGATCGATCCGCAGATCATCGTGGTGGGCGGCGTGGTGGCCCGCAGCGGCGGCGACGAGTTCCTGGCCGCGATCGAGCAGCGCATGCGCGCCTATACCGCCTCGCTGGTCGATCGCCCGGTTGAGATCGTCTCCTCGGTGCTCGGCTTCGAGAGTGTGGCGATCGGCGGGCTTGCGCTGGCCCTGGAGAGTATGCGCGACTGATGAAGGGAACAGGTTACAGGGGATAGGGCATAGCTCGCTGCTTTCTGTCCCCTGTGCCCTATTCCCTATCTCCTTTGGCTGTTTGCGCGCATCCCCTCACGATGCTATAATACCCGGCTAGTGCGCGGCCGCCGCGTCTGCTTTTGTGTGCGCCGCTTTTTTGGCTGTAACGTAATGAACGATTGTTAGGAGCTATGGACGCTAAAAACGTAATTTTTGGAGAGACAGGTCTGGAGAAGTTGGTGCAGGTACTGCGCGCCAGCGGCCAGCCGCAGGACATCACCAAGCTCGTCGAGCGCTACCTTGAGATACTGCGCGAGATGGTCGGCACGGAGGAGAAGCGCTGATGAGTGACAAGCCCAACTTCAGCGGCAGCGCCGATCAGAAGGCGCTGGCCGAGCAGATCTTCCAGCTCATGAGCGCGCAGGGCGCGTTCTTCGCCTCCGATGCGCCGATCAAGCAGACGCTGGCGAACTTGGCCGATTTCATCGCCGCACAGCGCAAGGCCGATCGCGCCAAGGTGGTACAGGAGATCGACGCCGCGCTCAGCAAGAACGACGCTGTGTTCGGCCGCGAGGAGCGCGAGGACGACGTGATCTATGTGATCTCGCGCCTCGGGGCATACCGGCCGCGCCAGGAAGATACGGCGCATATGTTCAAGCGCCGGCTGTATGAGCCGGAGAACCCGCTGCCGGTCGACGATATTAGTGTGGTTGTGACGACCACTCGCCCGGCGCTGACGACGGTCGAGCCGGTGTTTATATCGGATTACTGGCAACAGCAGGCCGGCCTGACACCGATCGTGCCCGGCGATGGCCAGCTAAGCGAGGTTGCCGAGCCGCAGGCGGCCGTCGAGCCGGAGGAGGTCCTCGAGCCGACGGTCGAGCCGGAGGAGGTCGTCGAGGCCGCCGCGGCAGTGGTCGAGAAGCCCGCGCCTGCCGGCACCGGCATCCAGAATACGCTGATCGCCCTGCCGAATGGAGTGCAGATCGATCTGCGCCGCCCGGTGGCCGATCTGATGGCTCAATATGGCCCGACGCTGGTGGCCCAGTTCCGCGCAGCGCTTGAGAATGACCCGCTGCGCCGGATCGTGACGTTCGGCAACGACGCCTTTCCCGAGGCGGCGGTCGAGAACTTCGGCAAGAACGACCTGCGTCGCATCCGCGACTACCTGCTCGAGACCAGCGAACCGCTGCTCGATAGCCAGATCATCGCCGATATCTTCTACCACAACCCGCGCCAGAACGACTACGAGACCTTCCGCTTCGCGCTGGATTACCGGCTGAGCCGCGAGAAGGATTTCGAGTTCGTGGGCGTGGACGGCGCGCGGCTCTGGTCGACCAAAGGTATGCCGGCGATCGGCACCAAGCGCGTGAAGGCCAGCGAGATGGGCCAACTGACCGGCTATTTGGAGGAGGGCTTCGACGATAGCACGGCCGAGCAGAGCGCCGAGTCGATCCGATCGAGTGGAATGCTCAGCCACGTCCTGACATTCTTCGAGTGGGAGTATGGCGTTCTGCCGTATACCAAAGCGCTGGCGGCGCTGCTGCCCACCCCGCTGCTGCAGGATCAGCGTACTGCAGTGCTGCGCTTCGAATCGCCGCAGCATTACAGCTCGACCTTGACCGAGCTGCGCTATCCGACCGGTAATCGCGGCGGCTGGCTCCAGGGCCTGGAGGAGTTCTTCCACGATCACCTGGTGCCGGGTGCGCTGATCACACTTGCGCGTACATCCGAGCCGCACATCTTCACACTGACTTACGAGGAGCAGCCTGAGACAACCGATCGCCTGCTGGTGCTGGACGAGAAGAAGAACAAGTTTGCGTTCGCCAATGTCAGCTACTTCGCGGCGGTAGACGAAGATATGCTGGTCAACCAGCAGCAATACGGCCGGCTGCGCAATCTCAAGTCGCTGCCCATGAGCGATCGCCGCAAAGGCGACGTGGCATTGGAGCATGTCTTCGAGACGGTTGGCGAGCCGGTCGGCACGCGCTCGGAGCCGCGCTACGAGGCGACGCCCGATCAGCTGTTTGTCGGGCTGAACGTGCTGCGGCCCGCATCGCGCGAGTACCTCGCGCACCTGCTTGACGAGGGTGACGAGTTCGAGCAGGACGGCGAGCGCTGGAGCTACGCGCCTCCGCCGGTAGAGATCGACGAGGACGAGGACCAGGACGATAATCTGTACGACGACGACGAGGAGTAAATCCGTAGTGCGTAGAATAAGCACTACGCACTACGCACTATACATGGTAGATATGGTAATCACAAGCTACATTCAAGAGATCGGCGCGCGCGACCATAAGCTGGCAATGCGCGACCTCAAGCCGCTCTCAGGGTTGGGCGGGCAGGATCGTGATGATTTTTGGCCATCCTGGGCGGCGATCACGCCGCGCCGCCGGGCGGAGATCGCGCGCTCGATGGTCGAGCTGGCCGAAGATGACATTGATCTAGAATTTGGCCAGGCGCTGACATGGCTGCTCGACGACGACGACGCCGAGGTGCGCGCCAGCGCGGTCGAGGGCCTGTGGGAGAACACCAGCGTCGCATTGCTGCACCGGCTGCTGAAGCTGCTGCGCGCGGACCCGGCGCCGTCCGTGCGCGCGGCGGTAGCCATGTCGCTCAGCCGCTTCGCCTACCAGGCCGAGCTGGAGGAGCTCGATGATGGCGACGCCCAAGCGCTGCGCGAGGGGCTGCTGGGCCTGATCCTCGATCAGCGCCAGCCGCTGGACGTGCGGCGGCGCGCGCTGGAGAGCGCGGGCTACTTCGCGAGTGCCGACGAGATCCAGCGCCAGATCGAGCTGGCCTACGCGAGCGCGGAGCAGCTCATGCGCGAGAGCGCGCTGGCGGCCATGGGTCGCTCGATGCTGCCGCGCTGGCTGCCGACGATCACCCGCGAGCTGGAGGGTCAATCGCCGGCGCTGCGTTACGAAGCTGCCCGCGCGGCCGGCGAAATGGCCGAGGATGCCCGGACACTGGTGCCTAAGCTAACGCTACTGCTGAACGATAGTGACAGTGAGGTGGCCCTGGCGGCGATCTGGGCACTTGGACAGATCGGCGGGGATACCGCCAAGCGCGTGCTGCAGCAGGTTCGCAAGAGCGGCGATGAGACGCGCCAGCAAGCTGCGGCCGACGCGCTGGAGGAGCTGTCGCTCGGCGATAGCCTGATCTAGCTCAGATAATAGTCGATTATGACAAGATGACAAGATGACAAGATGATCCGGTCATCTTGTCATCTTGTCATCTTGTCAGGCTAGGGGTGGTGATGCAGCTCGAAGATCTGCGCCAGATCCATGGTGGCTACGATCACGTCTACCTCTCGCCCCACCTGGACGACGCGGCGCTCTGCTGTGGTGGAGCGATCGCCCGCCACGCCAATGCCGGCGCGCGCGTGCTGGTGGTGACGCTCTGCACCGCTGCCCCCTCGCCCGATGCCTCGCTCAGCAGATTCGCCAAGGACCATCACATCATGTGGGGGTTCGCCGCGGAGCAGGCCATGGCCGAACGGCGGCGGGAGGATGACCTGGCGCTCGCACGACTCGACGCCGACACCTACCGCGCCGACCTGCTCGACGCGATCTACCGCATGCCCGAGGTCTACCTCGACAATGATGCGCTGTTTGGCACCCCGGTTCCTCACGACCCATTGCTCTACTCGGCCCGCCAGCTGATCGCTGCCTTGCGCAGTCGACTGCCGGGTGCCACATTCTATGCGCCGCTGGGAGTCGGCAGCCATGTCGATCATCAGATCGTCTACGCCGCCACTCGCGCGGAGGCTGGCACCGTAGCGGCATTCTACGAAGACTTTCCTTATGTACTCCAGCAGGGCGCGCTCGAGCAGCGCATGCGTGCGCTTGGGCAGCGGTTTGTGGCCAGCACGATCGCCATCGACGCCACGCTCACCCGCAAGATCGATGCGATCGGCGCCTATGCCAGCCAGCTCGACTCGCTGTTCATGGAGCCAGCGGCGATGGCCCGCATTGTCAGCGAGTACGCGGAGAATTTGCGCCCGGAGATCGGCACATATGGCGAGCGAGTCTGGCTGCGCGATGTCCAGTAGTCCGTGGTTGGTAGGACTTACGCAGTTGGCGTTTTAGCGGGGGCGCGCAGGGCCGCAGGCCCCCGAGAACCTTCTTTTCCACCCACCTGTGGCGGCATTGCGGCCACAGGTGGGTGGAAAAGAAAAGGGGTTCTTTGGAGGGCAAAGCCCTCCAAACCTCCCAACCGCGTAACTCCTAGTTGGTTGTCAGCCGTCAATAACAGTAAACGATAGGCGAAGCATGGCAGTCGAGATGGCCGTCACGGGCCACAGGCAATTCGCGATCGTCGAGCCGGACGCGAACGACTGGGATGCGTTCACGCTGCGACATTCATATGGACATCTGCTCCAATCCTTCAGCTGGGGCGCACTGAAGCAGCAGGTTGGCTGGGAGGCGCAGCGGGTGCTGGTGGTGGGTCCGGATGGGCCACAGGCCGGCGCACAGCTGCTGTTCCGCCGCCGGTTGGGTCTCAGTGTGGCCTACGTGCCGCGCGGGCCGCTGCTCAGCGCGAGCCAGGAGGCGAACGAGCTGCTGCTGGCCGCGCTCGACCGCATGGCGCGCCGTAATCGGGCGGTGTTTTTGCGCATGGAGCCGAATATCCTGGAAGAGGATCCGCGCGCCGGCGAGCTGCACAGCGCGCTGCTGGCCCAAGGCTTTTGCCTGGCCGTGCCGCTCCAACCGCGCACGACCCTGCACCTTGACCTGACGCCCGCGCCGGAGCAGCTGCTGGCCGCCATGAGCAAAGGCCACCGCGCCGATATCCGCCGCGCGGCCCGCGAGGGCGTGGTGGTACGGCCTGGCCGAAACGCTGCCGACCTGGACGCCTTCTATGCGATCATGGAGCAGACCGGTGCGCGGGCTGCCTTCGCGATCCATAGCCGCGCATACTACCAGGCGGCATGGGAGCTATTTCAAGCGAAAGACCGGCTGTTTCTGGCCGAGCGAGCCGGTGTCACCGTGGCGGCGTGTATAATCTTCGCGTGGGCCGGCGCCGGGCTGTACCTGTACGGTGGCTCGACCGAAGCGGGACTGAAGAGCGGCGCGAACCATGCGCTCCAATGGCAGGCGATCCAGTGGGCGCGCGCCGAGGGCTGCCGGCTGTACGATTTCTGGGGCGTGCCCGATCAGTTCGGCCTGGCCGCGCTCGCCACGGATGATGCCGAGCGCGCCTGGCTGGAGGAGCAGGCCAGGCGCGACCCGCTGTATGGCGTGTTTCGCTTCAAGAAGGGTTTCGGCGGCCGGGTGGCACGCTATGTGCCGGCCTACGATCGGGTGTACATGTCGCCGCTCTATGCGCTGTGGCAGCGGCGGTTCGGAGGATAGAGATTAGAGATTGAAGATTGGAACAACTCAATCTTCAATCTCTAATACACTTAGGACTTACGCAGTTGGCGTTTTAGCGGGGGTCACCCGGAGGGTACCCGGGGCCTGCGGCCCCGAGAACTCCTCTTTCCGCCCAGGTGTGGCGGCGTTGCCGCCACACCTGGGCGGAAAGAGGAGTTCTTTGGAGGGCAAAGCCCTCCAAACCTCCCAACTGCGCAACTCGTAACACTATGTAATGGCAGAAGAACTTTCACCCGAAGAGGCGCGCCGGATGGTGGCATGGCTTCAGAAGGAGCTGGAACATCAGCGCGCGCTGAATGGTGAGATGCGCCGCGCGGTGGCCGACCTGGCGCGGGCCTTCCAGGAGTCGCTCGCGCGCGCGCACGACGCCGCCGAGAGCGGCGACCTGGAGCGCGTGCGCCGGATCACGATCGAGAACCGCGACGCCTGGCAGCAGTATCTTCAGCAGATCATTGCGGCATCCCAAACCAGGAAGTGACAAGGTGATGGGTGACAAGGTGACTACTGATCCGTACATAACCACGGAATATTCTTTCTGGGGAGGTCTGGAGGGGGCACCCAGAAGGTAGTCGGGCCCCTCCAGACCTCCCCAGAGGTGGGGGTGCGGGGGCGACGCCGGGTGCCCTCTGGGTGTGGGCACCCGGCGTCGCCCCCGCACCCCCACCAAATATGCCAAATCAATGCACATATCAGAAAATCCGAATAATGTCACCCTCTCGCCTCGTCACAAAGGAATGCTCATGATCAAAGCAGTAATCTTCGATATGGGCGGCACGCTGATGCGCTTCGTGCTGCCGGGGAGCGGATCGTGGCGTGAGTTCGAGACGCCCGGCATTCGCGGCATCTACCGCTATCTTGTCGAGCAGGGCCACCCGATCGCCTCGCGCGAGGATGATTTCGTCGAGGTGATGTTCGCGCGGCTGGCCGAGGGTTGGGAGCAATCGACCGGCGGGCATATCAGTCTGCGTGCGGCCGACTGGATCGCAGCCGGCGCAGCCGAACACGCCTTGACGCTGGACGAGGCGGCGCTCATAGAGGCGGCGCGGCGCTACGCACGGCCGATCCGCGATGGGCTGCGTGCGGCCGATGGGGCGGCCGAAACGCTGGCGGCGCTGCGCGCTGCTGGCTACCGGATCGGGCTGATCTCGAACACGATCTGGCCGGCCGAGCTGCATATTGAGGATCTGGAAGAGATAGGCCTGCTGCGCTATCTCGAACACCTGAGCTTCTCAGGCGAGATCGGCATGTGGAAGCCGAACCGCCAGATTTTCGAGCATGCGCTGGATGCATTGGGGGCGACGCCCGAGCAGTCGGTGTTCGTCGGCGATAACCCGCGCGAGGATATTCTGGGCGCGCGTGGCGCGGGCATGCGCGCAATCTGGGTCCGCAGCCCTGAGTTCCTGGGCGACGTGCAGCCCGATGCGATTATCGAGGCGCTGCCGGAGCTATTGCCAATACTGGAGCGATGGCGCGCATGACAACCGCACGTTTTCCCGACTTACGCGTCGTGCCAATCGATAATTGTCTATTGCACGAGGAGACCGACGATGCGCGCGTGGCGCGGCTGGCGTCCCGGCTGAAGGCCGACGGAGTTCTGCGTAACCCGCCGGTGCTCGGCCGCCACGACGGGCTCGATTCGCTGATCGTCCTCGACGGCGCCACGCGTGTGACGGCATCGCGGCTGCTTGGCCTGCCGTATGTCGTCGCGCAGGTGGTGGATTATGACGACGATGCGATCCAGCTTCACACCTGGAGTCATGTGCTCAGCGGCCTGGCGATGGACACGCTGTGCGCCGCGTTGGCCGACGAGCCGGCGCTGGCGGCGCGACCTTGCACCCCGTATGAGGCCGAGAATGCGCTGGCCCACCGTGAGACGCTGGCCTACCTGGCTGGGGGCGATGGTCGCTGCTTCGCGCTGGGCCGTAACGCCGATGCGATCGAGCGTGCGGCGGCACTGCGGCGGCTGTTCGCGGCCTATTCCGGCCGTGCGGCCATCACCCGCGTGCCGCCGACCGACTGGGCTGCACGCCTCGACGAGCAGCACGCCAGCGTGGCCGTGGTCTACCCGACCTATGCCAAGCGCGATATCGTGGCGCTATCACAGGCCAGCGCGGTGCTGCCGGCCGGAATCAGCCGCCATGTCATCCCCGGCCGCGCGCTGCGGATCAACGTGCCGATCGATAATACCCCGCTGGAAGAGAAACAGGCCTGGCTCGAAGGCTGGCTGCGCGAGCGGCGATCCGGCCACGGCGTACGCTACTACGCCGAGCCGACATTCCTTTTTGATGAGTAGGAGTTGGGAGTTGGGGGTTAGTAGTGCAACGCTAACCCCCAACTCCTGTTGATCTCTGCACAAATAACTAATGGCTTCGTTGGGGAGGTCTGGAGGGGGCACCCAGAGGGTACCCGGGCCCCTCCAGACCTCCCCAGTGGTGGGGGTGCGGGGCGGCGAAGCCGCCCCCCACCACAAGATAAGCAACCAATGCAGAGATCAGTAACTCCCAACTCCCGGCATATGGGTAACTTTTCCCCTCCCACCCGCAACATACTGATCGATGGACCATCACGCCGATACCCGAAGCGATGCAACGCTGGTGGCGCTGGTGCTGGCGGGCGAGCGCGAGACCTTCGCGCCGCTGCTGCTGCGTTACTATGCCAGCGTGGCGCGGCTGTGCCGCCGATTGCTCGGGCCGACGCCAGAGGCGCAGGATATCGCGCAGGAGGCGGCGCTCCAGGCGTTCTTGCGACTGGGCGAGCTTGAGCATGCAGCGCGCTTCGGCGCGTGGCTGCATGCGATCGCGGCCAATCTGGCACGCATGGAGCTGCGCAGGCGGCGCATCCTTTCGCTCGAAGCTGTGCCGGATGGCACGGCGATGATCGTCCTGTGGGCAGCCGGCCCGCACACACCCGAGGAGATCCACGCCGCGCGCGAGATCCATGACACGATCGTGGCGGCGCTGAGCGAGCTATCGGAAGTCAACCGCGAGGTCGTGATCGGGTTCTACCTGGCGGGCTACAGCTACGCCGAGCTGGCTGAGCTGCTGGGCGTGCCGGTCAGCACCGTTAAGGGCCGGCTGTTCAAAGGCCGCCAGCAGCTGCGCCGAGCGCTGGCGCCAACCGCAAGTGAAGTGCTGAAGCCTGATCGCAGGCCGCGAAAGGAGTATCTCATGGATGCGTCCGAACTGGTAGAGGTGGAGATCGAATCAATTCGCAGCCATCCCGATGCCGAACATCGTGTCGTGGTCCTGCGCGCGCATGGTGATGAGCGCATCTTACCGATCTGGATCGGCACATTTGAGGCCGACGCCATAAAGATGACATTGGACGGCCAGCAGACGGCGCGACCGATGACGCATGATCTCACCTTGCGATTGCTGGCGAGTCTTGGCGCTCGGGTACGGCAAGTCGTTGTGAATAAGCTGGTTGGCGAGACCTTCTACGCCGAGATAACGACACTGAACGGCGAACAGCAGCATGTCGTCGACGCGCGGCCCAGCGATGCGCTGGCGCTGGCGGTTCGGGCGGGCATACCGATCTATGTCGCGCATGAAGTCATGCAGCAAGCCAGTGGCCCAGACGACGATGAGTTCTGGAAGGCGATGGCGGAAAAGGTGCGGCAGTTCCATGAGCGATCCGCGGCGCCTAGTGGCGAGCAGCCAGCCGCAGTGTAACTAGTGGGTCAGTTGTTTTGCCTATCGCCATTTACGAACTGCAGAACCGCAGAACCGCTGCTCACTAGTTCCGCGGTTCTGCGGTTCAACCGAATGGCGATGTCGAAACCAAACGACCCACTAGCGCATTTGCAAGCAAGGTTTTGGGCGTTGGATGTTAGGTGTAGGGCTTTTCGACGCCGCACATCTAACACCTAACACCCAACACTTGCGTGTTCACGCGCACTAGCGATATGCTGCCTTTGGCACCTTTGAGCCTTCAGATTGTACCCAAACCAGCAAACTCGCTGCTCTAAATTCGGTCTCCTCCACGTTGGGTGATAGTAGACAAGATACTGTTTCACCTAAACCAGAGGAGGCGCTACCATGTCCGATGATTCCCCGTTTCAGAAACAGCCAGCTGATCTGCTGCCGTTCGAGGAAGACAGCGCCGCGCCCGGCCAGGTTCCGATGGTCCTGGGCGAGGTGGAGCCGGAAAAGTTCCTGTACATCGGCAAAGGTCTGACCGCAGACGAATTCAGCAGCTACGTGCAGAGCTACAATTTCGGCACCATCCCGCCGGATTACGTGGTGCTGCACCACACCGCCAACCCCTGCACACTGGCGGCATCCTACCCGGCCGGCCGTGCCTGGGATGGCGGCGAAGATGGCATGAGCGCCGAACAGGTCTACCAGAAACGCCAGCGTGGATTGCTGAACATGCGCGAATTCTACCGCATCAACCAGCAGTGGGATCGTGGCCCGCACCTCTATATCGACGATCGCTATATCTGGTTGTTCACACCGATGTACGAGGTCGGAATCCATGCCAAGGAGGGCAACAGCTACCACGACGCCAATGGGCAGCTGCACTACTCGATCGGTATCGAGGTGATTGGCTACTACGAGCATACCACCTGGCCCGAGCCGGTGGCGAACATGGTCGGGCACGCCGTCGCCGTCCTGAAGCGCCAGCTGGGCAGCTTCGATCTTTCCTATAAGCCGGGCCCGCTGCATACCCCGAGCGCACATGTTCACAGCATCGCGTCGCACCGCGATTTCAACAAGCCACAGTGCCCCGGCGCGGCGATCACCGAGGCATACTACTGCCAGGTGATCAACGCCTCCTGGGATCGGTTGTCCAAAGCGTGACGGCGCAGTGCATGGCCAGCGCAGCATTTGCAGCGTGACGTGGCCGATCCGCGAAGACACGCGCCGATGATCGTTGTATTTCACGGTATGGCGTCGGTGTTTCGACGGTTCCCGTAGGGGCGTAGTAGTTGCACTCATCGAGAGCAATGACTCTGTAGATGACTGCAACTGCTACGCCCCTACGTCGATGATTCCACACTGCGTCGATAATGCCGTGGCACGACGCTGATATGCATCGAAATCCAACGCGCATGTTGTCCACGCCATCCCTTGGCGGATTGGTGTACAATGGGGACCTTGGCGTTTGTCATGTTGTGATAGAGAGGTGCCCCATGCAGCCAATGCGCCGCGAGTCGCCCTACCCAATGGTGCCAATCGACGAGGCCCAGCAGATCATCGCTGCGCACGCCGCCCCGCTTGGGATCGAGGAGATCGACTGTCGAGGCGCATCGCGCTATGCCGCGACAGCGGCCGATGGCCGTGTGCTGGCCGAGGATGTTTTTGCCGGCGAGGCGCTGCCGGATGTGCCTAAGTCGGCGGTGGATGGCTACGCTCTGCGCGCCGAGGATGGGATGGCCGAGCGGCGCGTGCTGGGCGAGCTGATCGCAGGCGGCAGCAGCCAGGTTGCGCTCGTGCCGGGGACGGCGGCGCGGATTATGACCGGCGCGCCGCTCCCCGATGGCGCCGACGCGGTGATCATGGTCGAGCAGACCGACGAGCGCGATGGCATCGTGTCGATCAAGCAGCCGGTCAAGGCCGGCGACAGTGTTCATACCATCGGGCAGGACATTGCGCGCGGCGAGCTGGTGCTGCCGCCCGGCACGCCGCTGGGTGCGGCCGAGATTGGCCTGCTGGCGACGGTCGGTAGGGTACGTGTGGCGGTATACCGGCGGCCGTTGGTGGCGGTGCTGGCGACTGGCGACGAGGTACACGAGCCGGACGTCGCGGCGAGCGTCGGCGGCATCCGCGACAGCAACCGCTACGCGCTGATGGCCGCAGCGCGC
>DATFXE010000408.1:0-5783 GCA_035258585.1 Roseiflexaceae bacterium
CGACGACTCCAGCGGCCGGGGCCGCGCTGGCGAGGGTGAGGGTTCCCTGCGAGCTTTGGCCGCCTGTGAGGGTGGTCGGGCTGAGGCTTAGCGAGGCCAGCGCCGCTGGCGGCAGCAGCTGGAGCGTCTGTCGCAGCGTCATGCTGCGCGCGGCGAGGATCGTGACGTCGGTCGCGACCGCGACCGGCTGGGTCGTGATCGTGAAGGTCGCGCTGTTCGCCGCGGCCGGGATGGTCACGCGCGCGGGCACGGAGGCCAGGGCCGGGTTGGTGCTGCCCAGCGTGATCACCGCTCCATCAGGCCCGGCCACGAAGGTGGACAGGAGCGCCACCGTTGGGCATCGAGCTGGCGGCGGCCTGGGTGCCGTCGCTGCCAGTCGCGACCATCGCCGCACAGCTGGCGGTCAGCCTGGACGTGCTGGAGACGACGCTGCGCGATGTGCCGGAGCGCCACCGTAGCGCGCAGGTCGTGTTCGACCACTCATGGAACCTACTCACCGTCGAGGAACAGGCGCTGTTCCGGCAGCTCACGGTGTTCCGCGGCCGCTTCACCTTTCATGCGGCGCAAGAGGTGGCCGGCGCGACACGCGGCACGCTGGCGCGGCTGGTGGATAAGTCACTCTTGCGCGCCGAACGGGATGGGCGTTACGACATGCACGAGCTGCTGCGCCAGTTCGCCGAGCAGAAGCTTGAGGCCGAGCCTGGAGCGGTCACCCGCACACGCGAGCGCCACAGCGCGTTCTATCTGGAGTTGCTCCAGCGCCTTGGAGAAGTTTCACCAGTTCATCATTCAAGGCCGGAGTGTTGTCGGTCTGATTATGCCCGTGCCGCCGTAAGAGGTAATATGTAGGCGCAACTCTGAGGGCAAACGCGTCAGGATTGACATCGATGTTCATCGGTGATACATTTCCGTGGCCGATTGTCAACAATTTATGGATAGTAGTTCTGGAGACTAACACGGCGGATCCACGTGGGAAGAAATGGATCGCTACCGATGCCGCCTATAGGTTCAGGCGAGCGGTCGTCCGCGGCGTGTCCGCCGGCCGAGCAGTGGCTTGATCGGTCGATCCTGGCGATCCGCTGGTCCGGATCGGTGCTGAAGCTGGAGGCGACGGATGACCGTTCTTGATCCCATGCTAGACGGGCCCGAGTCCGCGCTGCTCAATGCCGTCTCTGCCGATGAGTTGATCAACTTCACCGCGCAGATATCCGCCGAAGTGCGGCTTTCCGGTTCGCCAGAGGAGCTGCGAGCGCTGCAGTTGGCCGAATCCAAACTTGCCGCATGGGGCTTTCGGACGCGCTTACTGGAGCATGACGGTTACATTAGCCTGCCAGGCCCCGCGCGGCTAGAGGTAGCGGGGCTGGGTGAGCTAGAGTGTATCACGCACTCGTTCGCTATCAGCACCCCGCCTAGCGGCCTCGTTGCCGAACTAATCGATGTCGGCGAGGGCGCCGAGGCCGATTGGGCGCGGCCAGAGGTGCGCGGCCGGATCGCGCTGGTGAATGGGCTGGCAACGCCGGAAATGGCCCGGCGTGCCAACCTCGCCGGCTCGGCGGCACAGATCTTCATCAACGACGATCACCTTCACGAGATGATCCTCTCGCCAGTATGGGGCAGCCCGACATCTGATCAGCTCCTGCTCTACCCTCACACTCCGACGGTCTCGGTGCGGCAGAGCGCCGGTGCGCGCATCCGCGACGCGCTGGCCGACGGGGCTCGCAGCGCCACGATCCACGCCGTCGTGGCGACTGGCTGGCGCACCTTGCCGCTGCTCGAGGCCAGCCTAGCGGGGGCTACCGAGCCAGATACCTTTGTACTGTTCGCCGGCCACATCGATTCCTGGCACTACGGCGCGATGGACAACGGAAGCGCCAACGCCACCATGCTGCACCTGGCGCGTCTGCTGGCCGAGCGACGCTCACTGCTGCGGCGTGGCCTGCGGATCTGCTTCTGGTCAGGCCACTCACACGGGCGCTACGCCGGCAGCGCCTGGTATGTCGACCATCACTGGGATGAGCTGCGGCGGCACTGCGCCGCGTATGTCAACATCGACTCGGTTGGCGGTCAGGGGGCGACCTTGCTAACCGAGGGCTATTGTATGGCCGAGACCTTCGACCTGGGGCGCGAGGTGATACGCCGCTACGGGGGGCAGGAGTTCGCCGGCGCCCGCGTCGGCCGGGCTGGAGACGAGTCGCTGGTTGGCATTGGGATCGCGGCGCTGCTGATGACTGTCTCTGAGCAGCCAGCGGTAGCGGGCACGACGGGAGCGGCGGCCGTGATCGGCGGGCGCTCTGGCGGCCTCGGCTGGTGGTGGCATACGCCCGACGACACGCTCGACAAGCTCGACCCGGCGCTGCTGGCGCGCGACGCGCGGCTCTACGCCGCGGTGCTGTTTCGGTTGTGTGCCGAGCAGATCCTGCCATTCAACTACGCCGCCGCTGCGGCCGAGCTGGATGCGCTTGTCGCGGATTATCAGCAACTGCTGCGCGACCGTTTCGGCCTCGATCCCGCCCGCGAGCGCACTCAAGCGCTGGTTCAGGATGCGGGGCAGCTTCACGCTGCGCTGGAGCGGCTGCGTGTGCGGCTAGCCGATCGAGATATTGCTCCAGCGAACCTGGCGGCGATCAACGCAGCACTCATGGAGCTTGGGCGTACGATTATTCCGCTCCGCTACACTGCTGCCGGTCCGTTCGGCCACGATCCAGCGCTCTCGGTGCCGCCGCTGCCGCTGCTGGATCCGGCGCGGCATCTGGCGGCTGCGCCGGCCGGCTCCGACGCGGCCAAGTTCTCGGCGGTTGCTTTGCAACGCGGGCTGAATCAGGTCGTCTATAGTCTGGATGCAGCGCTGGCGGCCGTCGACCGGGCGCGTGCGCTTGTTGGCACCTAATTGGCGAGTGGAGCACGTATGCAAGTGACAGTCGTGGGCGCGGGGGCGATTGGCGGAACGGTGGGGGCGCATCTGGCGCGGGCCGGTCACGCGGTAGTCCTCTGCGATTCGGCCAAGGCGCATGTCGCGGCGATGAACGAACGTGGGCTCACCATCCGCGGCTGGGCCGAGCAGTTCACCGTGCATGTGCCGGCCGTCCGACCGGATGAGCTGCGCGGCCCGCTGGGCGTGGTGCTGCTGGCGGTCAAGGCTCAGCACACCACCGGGGCCATGCAGACAATCGCACCACTGCTGGCCGTCGATGGCGTGGTCGTCTCCATGCAAAATGGCTTGAATGAGCAGGTGATCGCCGCGGCCGTCGGCACCGAGCGCACGGTCGGCTGCCTGGTCAACTTCTCGGCCGACTACCTGGAGCCGGGCCTGATTCATTACGGCGGGCCGGGGACAATTAAGGTCGGTGAGTTGGACGGCCGGATCACACCGCGACTGGAGCAGCTGCGCGATCTGCTCGCGGCCATGGGCGCAGTTGAGACGACATCCAACATCTGGGGCTATCTGTGGGGGAAACTGGGCTACGGCAACATGCTCTACGCCACGGCGCTGGCCGACGCGAGCATGGCCGATGTCATTGATCGCTACCGCCCACTCATGGTCGAGCTGGCTGCCGAGATCTACGAGGTCGCCGCACGGTTGGGGGTGCGGCCCGAGCCGTTCGACGGCGTCGAGCCCGAGCTGTACTACCCTCGCGCGCGCCGCGACTGGGCGGCGATCGAGCAATCGCTCGACGCGCTGGTCGCGCGGCGGCGGCGCGATCAAAAGCAGCGCAGTGGGATCTGGCGCGATCTGATGGTGCGACGGCGCGGCACCGAGGTCGGCGATCACCTTGGGCCAATAATTCGGCACGCCAATGCGCTTGGAGTACCGCTGCCGCTCACGCGCCGCGTGGCCCAGCTGATTGGCGATCTGGAAACCGGGCGCGCCAGGCCTGCCTGGGATCATCTCGATGCACTCGAGGCGCTGCGACGCGCCGAGTAGGTGGCCCGGCACTATAATGTACCCTGAAAACCAGACTCAAAAAGTTGCCTAGCTAAAGTGCATCACTACTATGCGTAAACAATACAGTCCGGCCTTCAAAGCCCAACTCGTGCGCGAGGTGCTCAAAGAAGAAAAGCCGCTCAACCAGATTGCTGCCGAGCACGGCGTCCATCGCAATTTGCTGACCGAGTGGCGTGATCAAGCCCTGGCCGCGCTGCCCACCATCTTCTCACACCAGACCGAACGTGATCAGCGAGCCTTGCAGGCTGCCCACGCCCAACATCTGCAAGACCTCTAGGCTGAGATCGGCAAGCTCTCCACCCAGGTGGCCTGGCTAAAAAAAAGCTGGCCACCTCGCTGACGAGAGCTGACCGCCTGGCTGTGCTGGAGCGTGCGCAATCTGATCTCACGTTGACCACCCAAACCGACCTGCTCAGTCTGAATCGGATAGCACGACCGGCACGACGTGCGAGACGTTGAGAGGTTGATGCATCCCTGCACTGCAAGGCATACGAGGCTTTTTCCCCACCACCATCACATCGTTGGTCCTGGCGACGCACAGAATCTCGTCGGCGCTCTGGTGGGTGAGCCGCTCTTGTATCGGAGCCGGTGGCGAACTCGCGGTGACGTGGGAGTAGCGGGTGATAGTGGGAGCTGTCGGCGAAGCTGGCTAGCTGTGTGGCTGAAATGCTGGGTTTCCCGCTGGCGCAGGTGGAGCAGGTGACGCGGAGACGGCAGGGGACGACGGTCGGACGACGATTATCGAAATGAACGTGGTGAAGCCGGCGAAGTGGTCGTTCCAAATGGTGGCGATTATGGCCGATATCGCGGCGAAGCTGGGGGCGCTGGCGTCGGGCGAGGCGACGGAGCGGACGGCGCATGTGATCGACAGTCTGAGCCCGAAGGATCTCGAGCAAATGCCGCTTGATCAACTGCGGCGCTGCGGGCGCAGGTGGAGCGGGGGAAGCGGTGAGCGACGGGGTGCGGGCGCCGACGATCGAAGGGCTGTTGGTGGCGGCGGTGGGCATGGTGGGGCATGAGCTACGCTTGTGCTGTGCGGTGCCACACCCGTTTACGCGCGGCGTTGTGTCCTCGGTGGTGGTGACGATGGGGCGGGAGTGTTACCGGGTGGGCCTGCGGAGTACGGGGTATGATGTGGGCTGCGGCGCGCCCCAGTTCGCGGTGGTGACGGCTGAGGCGGCGCCGCTGGGCTTCTTCTTCGGGCTGAACCCGTGGCTGGTGCGTGGGTAGGCGTGCCGGCGGTGGAGATGTCTGGCGGCCGTCGTGGGCGGTCGCGAAAGAGGAGCAAGGGCAATGGATAAGCTTTTGAGGCTGCAAGTGGTGTACGGCTCAGTCTCGGTTCCTCGCCCAGAGTCGATCTTCACGTTCACAATAGAGCTGCCGAAGGGGTCTCTCACGGTAGCGACTGGCGGTGCGACACCTGAGATCTACCAAGCGATATACCAGAGATATGATCAGATGCCCATCGCTGCGACGTTCACGGCGCACGAGCTCGCGATGTTTGTCTATCATGAGCAGCTATCAGGTATTCGAGATTATATGACCCACATGGTTTTACCACTCACGGGGGCTTGATAGTTGCTGCTCTTCGGTTCGACTTGACGCGCATGGTAAGATAGCCTTGTCGAACATTTGTTTTCCTGCCTAATCGTCAACTCGAGTATGAAGGGAGGAACAACTATGGCTACCTACTCAGAGGCAAAGCCGGCTGGTACGCCGACGTGGGTTGATGTGATGGTACCGGACGCTGACGCAGCGCGCTCGTTCTATCAGAAGGTGTTTGGTTGGGAGTACGATATCGGTGGCCCGGAATATGGCGGATATACTACTGCTCGGTTGG
>DATFXE010000409.1:0-16768 GCA_035258585.1 Roseiflexaceae bacterium
CATGTCCGACAAAGGCTATCCGTTGTCAATGTGCGTATACTTCATTTGCAAGTCAGCCAGCCCGCTGCATCGCCATATGCGCGGCTGGTCGTGTATTTGCGCTGTAACTATAGCACCGGATTCGTGAATATGCAACTTTCGAGAGGCTAGAGACTGGAGGCTAGAGGCTCGTACATGTCGGCGGAAGTCGCTTTCTTGTTACGACGACGGACGATAGACCATGGACAATGGCATTAGCGTCTATCATCCGTCGTCTATCGTCGGCAGAGCCAGCAACCGATTTGCAACAGTCTGTACTAATATTGTCGTGGCCAGGGTCTAATCTCCAGCCGCTTTCGTCCCTCGTCCTTCGTCTTTGGCCCCTACGCAGCGCCGGTGGCCGGGGATGTCGCCACCAACTCGATCTGCTCGCGGCAGGCGGCGATACCGGCGGCGCTCTCCGGGGAAGGATCGAGCTGGTACGAGCGCACCAGTGCCTCGCGCGACTCGCGGTAGCGCCGCAGGATGAACAGCGCCTTGCCTTTGTTCAGCCAGAAGATCGCTTTGATCTTCGCGTCGGAGGCCGAAATTTCGAGCGCGCGGTCGAGGCAGACCAGCGCCTCTTCGGCACGCCCCAGCTCGGTCAGCAGCGCGCCTTTGCTGTTCCAGACCCGCGCGTTGTCAGGCTCGATCGCCAGCGCACGCTCGTAGCTGGCTAGCGCGTCGTCGAATCGCCCCATGTCGGTGAGCGCCATGGCGCGCCAGAGCCACGCCGCATGGTTGCGCTCGTCGGCCTTGAGCGCCCGCTCGAACAGCTCGAAGGCTGCATCCGTCTGGTTCTGACGCAGCAGCATCTGGCCCTGGTCGCACAGTAGCTGACTCTCACGCCTAGCCGCCGGGACGCTCTCGATGCCATTGTCGCTTGCGGCGAGCCGGCTGACCTGTTCGCGCAGCCGCAGCTCAGTCTCGCGCAGTCGCTCCTGTTCGGCCGGCTTCTGGGCGACCAAATCGATCTGCTGGATGCGCTCGCAGGCCAGCGCGGCATCCTTGAGCGCATCGTAGCTTCCGAGCGCGCGGGCGATATCGACCACCCACTGTGCGAATGTGACCAGCGCGATTCGCGCGGCGCGGCGCTCGTCCGGGTCGATCTGGCCGGCGCGCGTGTAGGCGGCAATCGTCTTGGCGATGTAGGTCTTACTCAGCCGCGCCTCGCGTAGCGTCAAGCGCGCGCAGAGATCGCCCAGGCTGAAGTAATCGTCGCTCTGCGGCTGGCGCCGCTCGCGCGCGGCGCGGCCCAATGCGCGAACAGCCGGGTGGGCGTCGTTGGCGAAAGGATCGAATGAGCCGCTAATATCGCGAAAGACCGATAGGATTTGCGACCAGAGTCCGGCTTGATCGTCGTCGTCAATTGTTTGCCCGGCGCGGCCGGTTTGAGGAGCGGGTGGCAGGTAGGTGTCTTCCTGTGAAATCATCGGCAATGCTCCGCAAAGTGGACTGGATAGCCCGGTGGTATCACAGGCTTAATAATAGCATTAGTGGCCGCGCGAAACAACCGCCCAGAGATGACGATCTGGCAATCTTGGGACAGCCTGATTCGGCAAGCTGATGTCGATCGTTAGACAAGGTTCTTGCGAACTTTACACTTTTGGGTGGGGGTTTGGGGCGGCGAAGCCGCCCCAAACCCCCAGCATTGGGGAGGTGCGGAGGGGCCCGGGTACCCTCTGGGTGCCCCCTCCGCACCTCCCCAACTGTAAAGCTGATCGCTGCCAGGCGAAACCTCGTCTTAGTGCGTAGTGCATAATCCATAAGGCGCGAGCACGCACTATGCAGTATCGCGCTCACGATAATGAAAAAACAGCAATGTTCTACTCGTTCCTCGCCAGCAGCAACCCTAGCGCAGAATCGGCTGGCGTCGCCAGGGCGCGTGCGGCCCGGAGCGCCAGAGGCAGCCCTACGTCGTTCTCGAGCGTGGTGAGCGTTTGCGCATCCAGGCGGCTCCAACTGCTGTCGAGCGTGATCTGCCCGCTTTGCATGAGGATCACACGGTGGAGCGCCTCGAAGCAGAAATCAAGGTCGTGGCTGACGACGACGATGCTCTTGCCGTGTGCGGCCAGATCTTGCGCCAGGGTTTTCAACAGTGCGATGCTGGGGTTGTCCAGCCCGGCGGTCGGTTCGTCCAGCACCAGCACGTCAGTATTCATCGCCAGCACCGCGCCAACCGCCACCAGCCGGCGCAGCGCGGGCGGCAGGTCGTAGGGATGCGTGTCGGCGAACTGCGTCAGCCCGAGCGCCGCCATCGACTGCTCGACCAGCGCCTCGACTTGCGACGCAGGATAGCCGAGGTTGCGTGGCCCAAAGCGTAGCTCATCGCGCACGCTGCGCGCAAAGAGTTGATTGCGGATATCCTGAAAGACGATCCCTACATGGTGCGCGCAGCGTGCAACGGTTGTCTTGCGCGTGTCCGTTCCAGCTACCAGCACCTGGCCGGACGATGGCTGGAGCAGGCCGTTGGTATGCCGCAGCAGCGTGCTTTTGCCGGCGCCGTTCCGCCCCAGCAGCGCGATGCGCTCGCCTGCGCCGATCTGAAGCGAGACGCCCCGCAGTGCCTCGACGCCGCTAGGGTAGCTGAAGCGGACGTTGTCAATATCGACGATCGACCCTTCGACCCTTCGACTGCGCCCTTCGACAAGCCCAGGGGGGACCTCAGGGGAACCGTCGCTCAGGGCAGGCGACCGACGACCGACGACGGTCGTTTGGGATATGTGTTGAGCTTCCGGCGAGGACAGGTGTACATCCTTGCTTATTGAGCCGTCGCTCGGCGCCCGGTTATCGGTGATCAGTAGGCTATGGTCGGTGGTCGGTGGTCCGCTCTCGCGCAGCCCCGCCACCAATGCATCGAGAGTCACCGGCAGGGGTCGTTCAGCCGGCCAGTGCCCTGTTGCGCGTGCGCGGGCGGCGATCAGCGCCGGGCGCGGCCAGCCGATCCCGCGATCGAGCAGTTCCTGCTTTGCCAGCACCGTCTCAGGCGGCCCGT
Source organism: Roseiflexaceae bacterium (assembly GCA_035258585.1). Lineage (GTDB taxonomy): Bacteria > Chloroflexota > Chloroflexia > Chloroflexales > Roseiflexaceae > DATFXE01. The sequence continues at coordinate 3,014 of DATFXE010000409.1, forward strand.
CGTCGATCACCTGGCCCTCGTCCAGCACCAGGACACGCTCGGCCAGATCGGCGGTCCATTCCAACCGGTGCTCGGCAAACAGGATCGTCGTCCCCTGGCGGGCCAAGTCGCGCAGGAGATCGGCCAGGTAGGCGGTCGTGGGCGGGTCGAGCTGGGCGGTCGGCTCATCCAGCACCAGCACCGGCGGCCGCATCGCCAGCGTGGCGGCCAGCACCAGCCGCTGCTGCTGCCCGCCCGAGAGCTCGTATGGCGATCGATCGCGCAGTTCATCGAGCTGCATAGCCTTCAGCGCCCACTTGATCCGCTCGATGATCTCTGGGCGTGGCACGCCTAGATTTTCGAGCCCAAAGCCGATCTCCTCGTAGACCGTGAAGCGGGCGCCCGAGATCTGGCTGAAGGCATTGCTGCCGACCAGTCCGACGTGATTGACCAGCTCGGCCACCGTTTTTTCGACCACATCCTGCCCGTCGATATGCGCCTGGCCGCTAAACTGCCCGTGATAGAAGCTGGGAATGAAGCCGGCGCACAGCGCGCAGAGCGTGCTCTTGCCTGCCCCCGCGCGCCCGACAACGCCGCAAATCTGGCCGGCCGGCACCGTCAGGCTGACATCGCGCAGCGCCGGGCTGGTGGCGATGGCATAGGTGAAGCTGATCGATCGAATATCTATGATTGGCGTCATTGGCAGTTTACTATAGTGCCATCACAATTCGCCAGGCGATCAGCGCGGCAATGCCGAGCAGCATCAGCCAGCGCGCGACCCGCTGGCTGAACGTATCGACAAGCTCGCGCAGGCTGGTTTTTGGCCCCGGCGCGGTGTAGGCGCGCGACTCTAGCGCCATCGCGCGCTCTTCGACATCCACCAGCGCGCCGACGATCAGCGGTCCGACCAGTGGAACAAGCGCCCGCACGCGCCGCACGCCACCCTGCGTCTCAAGGCCGCGCGAGCGTTGCGCCTCCAAGACGTCCGTCGCGCGCGCGGTCATATTGGGCACGATCTGGAGCGCGACCAGCAGGATGTAGCCGATGCTGGAGGGCAGGCCGCGCTGTGTCAGCGCGAAGACCAAATCGGCCGGGTGGGTCGTCTCAAGCAGCAGCAGGAGCGTGCCCGTGAACGCGAGCAGGCGCGTGCTGGTCACAAACGCGAACACCAGCCCCTCGCGTCGCAAGGTGATCGGCCCGAGCGGCAGCGGCGTCGCAGATGGTGGGGGAAAGAGCAGCCCCTGGATCAGGAACAATGAGATCGTGATCGGCAGCAGCACACGGAGCGCCGTTCGTAGAAACGGCCCGGCCACGCCGCTGAGATACGCCAGGCCGAGCAGCCCGCCAAACAACACGAGCGGCGCCAGCGGCCACGGCAGCAGATAGATTGCCGTGATCACCAGCGCCGCCCCGGCGAGCTTCGTCAGAGGGTGAAGGCGGTGCAGCAGGCTTGTTCCTGGGATGTATGCAGATTGCATCCTGTATCACAAGGACAAAATGATGAACCGCCAAGCCTGTGCTGGCCAGCCCTCAACTTTTAATGGCTTGTCACCGGCTCGCTGGCCGGCCGCAGCTGCTCAGTGGCGCGCGCGTTCGGGAAGAGCTGGAGCACGCGGCGTGGCAGCGCCTGGATGATCAGATACACCAGCATGTACGACGTCATCTTATCGAAGGGATCGGAAACCGTGCCCTGGGCCAGATTCGACGCCAGAATGCCGGCGCCGCTGGCGCGGAAGGCCGCAACCAGCGCATCCGTTCCCCCGCCTGTCACACCGCCGAAGACGTAGGCGGCGATCGGGGCGGAAATAATCGCGGCGATCACACCGTTCAACAGCCCGACCAGCCCGGCGTAGCCAGCGTTCTGAAGCACATAGTAGCCCAGAGCGAGCCCTGCAACGAACGCCACGATGAACACGATCGGCTGCTGTGAGAGCAGATCAGCCGCATTGGGGATCACGAGGTTGCCCTGGGCATCGGTGGTGCTGTTCACAAACGACATGACGAACAGCGCCAAGGCGAACAGGAAGATGCCGACGATGATTGCCGAGAGCCAACGCGGCGACGCGCGCTGGAACACGCCGGCGCGGCCAGCGAAGCCCGCGATAATTCCGATAACGGCTGCCACAGGCGCGAACCAGATCGCCGGCGGATTAATGCCCAACAGCGTCCAGATGATGTTGGAGAGTGCGCCGGTGATCATGGCGATCCACGGCCCGAGAAGCGCTCCAGTGAGGACGGTGCCAATGCTGTCGAGGTAAACCGGTAACTTAAGGACAGCCACGAGCTGGCCAACCGCGATATTGATCGCGATCGCTAGCGGAATCAGCGCCAACGCGGTGCTGTTCAGGCCGCTGCGCCGGGTGGTGTTCATCAGTTTCTCTCCTTGTTGCTCACCGAGCTAAATTGTGGAAACTGCTGCCGAGCGGGAGACTTGTGTTAGGATGACACTAATTGAGTAAGAACATTATAACACATTGGCCTGGATGTGACAAACTTCATATTAAGTACTGCAAGGTCCAGCTTTGGCTGCTAACCGTGGCGCTCAGAGTAGCGCTGGTAGGCGTTGCGTATCATGGCAGGCACGATCAGCTTGTGGAATTGCCGCACCGGCAGAAAGTACGCCCGTCCAAGCCAATTGTTGAACCTAACAATCGTCGATATAACCACCCAATCGGCGCCGCCGTCGCTCCGCACCAGCACTGAAACGCGAAAGTCGAGGTGCAGATCGTCTTGGCCCAGCAGTAGCTCGTCACTGGTCCGTTCAATGACTTTGAAGAGGCCCACGCTATGGCCTGGCCGCAGCTCGAATCGATCGAAGGCTGATACTGGCGCGCCAGATGCTGTCTTGAGGCCGAACGGCGCGACGAGCCGATCGCGCAGCCGCAGCAACAGTTTGATCCAACCCGGCGCCGTTCCCAATGTCGCGCGCACCAGCGAGTCGAGATCGTTGGCCGCGCCTGCTGGCAACTGCACGCGGTAGGCGTCGGCGTAGTCGCGCCGCGGAAACGCTCGCGCGATCAGCGAATCGGTCGGAAGACCGACTTTTTGGATACTTGGCCGTTTCATGGCTGCGCCCGCATTTGCCGTCATCGAAATGAAGACCGATGCGGCAATGACTCCAGCCCAAGCGTAAGCGCACAGGCCAGGAACAGCGGTAGGCCCAGACGCGGTGCAGCGCCCTCCGCGCTAAGGAGCTGAGCCAGGATCAGGCTGGCACACCCGCAGAAGATACCGATCACAAGATCGGTGCGATCGAAGGAGCTATGCCGGGTGAGACGGGCAGCTAGATAAGCGGTGCCGAGGCTGGTGAGAAAGATCAGAATTGCGTCCACGTCGACCTCCTGATTGTACTCTCGACCTGGGGTGGCCGGGCATGCGCCGGTTTGTTATCGATATTGTTCAATATATCACAATGTAGATCGATGTCAAGTGCTATTTTTCACAAAGTGGGATGTTTCGTCGCAGGATGTACATCTCAGTGCACCCCTCCGCGCAGCGATAAGGGATTGGCGATTGGGAATTGGGCGTTGCAATGTCCTAATCGCTCATCCCCAATTCATAATACCTTGCTTGGAAATGCCGCAGGTAGCCAGTTGCGACCTGCGACTTGTGATCGTTGCCATGTCGAAAGTCCGTGCTATACTGATAGTCACAAGCCATGGCACGACCTACTGCCTTCCAACCTGTGGCCCGTCGCGCGAAATCGCGCACAACCCCGCTGCGCTTTCTGTGGCGGCTACTGCTGGCGTTTGTCAAATTATCGCTGCTGGCGATCGAGCTGGCCGTTCTGGTCGTGTTAGCGGTCTATTACCACTATAGCCGCGACCTCGAAGGGCTTGAGGCTGGCATCGGTGCGCATCGCCCGGCCGAGACGACCCAAATCTACGCGCGCGACGGCCAGACTCTGCTGTATGAACTGGTCGACCCGCAGGGCGGTCGCCGCACGGTTGTGGACCTCAATCGTATTCCAAAGGCATTGCGCGACGCGACTGTCGCCGTTGAGGACGCCAACTTCTATGAGAACCCCGGCGTGGATCTGCGCGGCATTATTCGCGCGCTGTGGCTAAACTACCAGCAGGACTGCCAGGGCGATCAGTGCCGCCCAATCAGCGGCGGCTCGACCATTACCCAGCAGCTGGTGCGCAATGTGCTGCTCCCGCCCGAGGAGCGCGCCCGGATCTCGTTCGATCGCAAGCTGCGCGAGGCGATCCTGGCCTACCGCGTCTCGCGCGAGTACAGCAAGGATCAGATTCTTGCCCTGTATCTCAACGAGGTCTACTACGGCAACCAGGCGTATGGCGTCGAGGCCGCGGCGCAGGCCTACTTCGGCAAACACGTCTGGGAGCTCAGCGTGCCCGAGGCGACGCTGATCGCCGGGCTGCCGCAGTCGCCGACCAGGCTGGACCCTCTGACCAATCTCGAAGGCGCCAAACAGCGCCAGCAGGTCACGCTCGATCTGATGGCCAAGAACGGCTTTCTGACGCTGGCCCAGGCCCGCGCTGCATATGGCGCCGAGCTTCATTTCACTCCGCCGACCAGCAGCCTGGTTGCGCCACACTTTGTCTTCTACGTTCGCAAGCTCTTGGAGGAGCGCTACGGCCCCGAAGTGCTCTACCGCGGCGGCCTGCGTGTGGTGACATCGCTCGATCTGCACTGGCAGACCGAAGCGCAGCGGATCGTGCGCGAGCGTATCGCCGAGCTGCGCGAACGCAACGCCACCAACGCCGGCGTGATTATGCTCTCGCCCGAAGACGAACTGCTGGCCATGGTCGGCAGTGTGGATTACAAGGACACGTCGATCGATGGTGAGGTGAATGTGACGCTCGCGCCGCGCCAGCCGGGGTCGGCGCTCAAGCCGATCGTCTACGCGGCGGCGCTGCGGCGTGGCTGGACGCCGGCGACGATTCTGTGGGATCAGCCGATCGAGTTTCCGCAGCCCGATGGTTCGGTCTATGCTCCGCGCAACTACGACGACAGCTGGCACGGCCCGCAGCGGCTGCGCATGGCGCTGGCGAACTCGCTGAACATCCCGGCGATCAAGACGATTGAGTACGTGGGAGTCGAAAACTTCGTCGAGCAGGCTCACGCGCTGGGCATCACCACGCTGAACGACACATCCGCCTATGGTCTGCCGCTGGTGCTCGGCGCCGGCGAAGTACGTCTGCTCGACCTGACCAATGTCTACAACACCATCCGCAACGGCGGGCTTAAGCGCGACCCGGTGGCGATTCTCAAGGTGACCAACTCGCGCGGCGAGGTCTTGGAGAGCGCCAGGCCAACCGCGGGCCGTCCGGCGCTGGGCGAGCATGGCGAGCAGATCGCCTATTTGCTCACCGACATCATGAGCGACAATGTCGCGCGCCAGTACATCTTCGGCCAAGGCAACGTGATGGAGCTGCCGGATGGCCGGCCAGCCGCCGTCAAGACCGGCACCAGCAACGATTGGCACGACTCTTGGGCGGTGGGCTATACGCCGGATATCACCGTCGGCGTGTGGGTCGGCAACAGCGACAACACACCCATGCAGGAGGTCGCTGGCGTGAACGGCGCGGGCACGATCTGGCGCACGATTATGGACGATTTTCACCAGGGCCGGCCGATCCAGCAGTTCAAACGTCCCGCCGGCATCAGCGTCGCGACGATCTGCGCCGACACCGGGGCGCTGGCCGGCGACGCCTGCCCAAACCGCATGGAGGAGCGCTTCATCGCCGGCACCGAGCCAAAAACCAGCGATGTCTTCCTCAAAACCGTCAAGGTCGCCGGCGACGGCTCATGCCTGGCGGCATCCTACACTCCGCCCGGCCAGGCCTTCGAAAAGACCTTTGCCATCTACCCGGCCGCATTCCACGATTGGGCCATCGGCGCCGGAATCCCGCAGCCGCCCACGTCGTACTGCCCGCCGCCGCAGGGCAAGCCGGATGTGAGCATCGCGCTGATCGCCCAGCCCGCGCCGGGCATCGTGATCACCAGCACCCAGGTGCTGGTGCGCGGCAGCGCGCGCGGCGCCTACACGCTCGAATGGGGCGGCGGGCGCGATCCCAGCGCGTGGCAGCAGTTCGCGCGCGGCGATAGCCCGGTCGCCGACGGCATCCTGGGCGTCTGGCGCACCGATGACCTGCCGCTTGGCGATTACGCCTTGCGCCTGCGCGTGACGACGCCCGATGGCGTGCCGGTGGAGTCGAAAGTGATAATTAACATAACCCGTTAACAGAAATTGACAAGATCGGCTCTGATCCGTACCATATGTCTACTTCGTCACTCCAACCGCAAGCACGCGCCGCTGGCGCCGCTTAGCTCGGTGCTTGTCACCAGCGCAGGCCGGCTTCAGCGCAGCATATATGTTTCAGTCGATGACGTTCGGGTACAGCTCGCGGCTGAATGTCGAATCGCAGACCTTGCAGGTGGTAAGGAAGACCGATCATGCCAACGTTCATCTTGTTCAATGGCCCAATTTACACGCTCGATCCCACCACGCCACGCGTTCAGGCGCTGGCCGTTCGTGATGGCCGGGTGATCGCCGCTGGGAGCGAGGGCAAGATCCAGGCGCTCCTCGGCGGGCGTGCCGAGACGATCAATCTGCGCGGCCGCGCGGTGATCCCGGCGCTGACCGACGCGCACGCCCATTTCACCTGGTACGCGCTGGGGCGGCGCGAGCTGCGGCTGGAAGGGATTGACGACCTGGATGTGGCGATCCGACGCGTCGCCGATGCGGCGGCGGCCCTGCCCGAGGGCGCCTGGCTGCGCGGCGGCGGCTGGGATCACTCGCTGTGGGGCGGGCGTTGGCCGCGCGCGGCCGATATCGACGCACTGGCACCCGATCGGCCGGTGTTGCTGACCCGTAAGGACGGGCACTCGGCCTGGGTTAACAGCCGCGCGCTGGAGCTGGCCGGCATCACCGATACGACGCCCGACCCGCCCGGCGGCAGTATTCAGCGTGAGAAGAAACGCGCCACCGGCATGCTGTTCGAGAATGCGATCGATCTGGTGCGCCGCCATATCCCTGCCGCGACGCAAGAAGAGCGGCTCGCGGCCATCCGCGCTGCGACCGTCGAAGCGCACTCCTACGGCATGGCCGGCGTCCAGATCCCGCCCGGCCTCAGCGCCGGCGATGGCGCGCTCACCTTGGCCGATTACCAGCTGTTGCGCGAGCGCGGCCAGCTCAAACTGCGCTGCTTGGCCCATATCGGGCTGGATGGGCTGGACGACGCGCTGCGCCTGGGCATCCGCAGTGGCCTGGGCGATCGCTGGCTGCGGATCGGGGGCGTGAAGATGTTCGCCGATGGCTCGCTCGGCTCGGAGACGGCCGAGATGCTCTCGCATTACGAGGGGCGCCGCCACCTCGGTACGGCCACGATGAGCACGGAGGAGCTGGACGACGCGGTCAGCCGTGCCCTGGCTGGCGGTATCGCGGTGACCATCCACGCGATCGGCGATGCCGCCAACCGGCGGGTGCTCGACGCGATCGAAGCTGCGCTACGGGGGTTGGGCACCGGGTCGCTGACGCCAACCCCCAACTCCCAACTCCGCATCCCCAATCGTATCGAGCACGCCCAGATCGTCCATCCGCACGATATCCGGCGCTTCGCCCGGCTCGGCGTGATCGCGTCGATGCAGCCGATTCACGCCACCGCCGATATGGAGATCGCCGACCGTCTGTGGGGTGAGCGCTGCGCCAGCGCGTACGCTTGGAAGTCGCTCCAGGATGCCGGCGCGACCCTGGCGTTTGGGTCGGACGCGCCGGTCGAGGCGCTCAACCCTTGGCTGAGCGTTCACGCCGCCGTCACGCGCCAGCGACCCGGCAACATCCCGCCCGACGGGTGGTACCCTGAGCAGCGTATCGACGTAATGAGCGCGCTGCGCGGCTTCACGGTCGGCGCGGCCGCGGCGGCTGGCGCGGCGCATGAGCAGGGTCTCCTCGCGCCCGGCATGCTGGCCGATCTTGCCATTCTCTCCCAAGATCCGTTCAAGATCGCAGCGTCGGATCTTCACACTGTGACCTCCGAGCTGACGATGATCGAGGGTGAGATAGTCTGGGAGAAGAAGTGATAAGCGGTTCGAGCGTTCTAATGTTCTAATGTTCTAACGTTCAAACGTTCTAGCGTTCTAACGATGGTAACGCATGGTCGATCTACTCCAACAAGGTATCGCCGCGGCGCGCGCCGGCAAGCGCAACGAGGCGCGCGCGCTGCTCATGCAGGTGGTCGAGGCCGATGAGCGCAACGAGCAGGGCTGGCTCTGGCTCGCCGGCGTGGTGGACGACCCGGCGGATATGCGCACATGCCTTCAAAATGTGCTCGATCTGAACCCCGCCAACCAGCAGGCCCGGCAAGGCCTGGCATGGATCGAATCGCGCTATGGCCCGCCACCACCGCCGGCCGAGCGTTCCCCTGACCCCCAGCCCGATCGCGAGCTCGTCGCACCGGCGCCCGAGCCGGCGCGCTCACTCGATGTGCCGGAGCATCAGCAGTCGTCCACTAGGCCGACCACCGAACTTGACGGCGAGGTTGCGACCGCCGCCCCGCGTGCGGCCACACCAACACCGGTGCGCCCAACCGCGCCAGTCGAACCGATCGTCGTTGCTCCGCCCGAGCACCCTTGCCCGTACTGCGGCGCGCCAACCGTACTCAAGCAGCAGGCGTGTACGCAATGCCGCGGCGATCTGATTGTTCGCGCCGCGCCGCCCGACAAGCGCTCGCTCGCGTTAACCGTGCTGGGGTTTCTCTGGGGCATCGGGGGCGTGCTGATCTTACTGATCGCCATGCTTGCGTTCTTCCTGTTTCTACGCCTGCGGCAGTCGGCTCAGGCCGGCCAGGCGCCGAGCTCGGCCGACTCGCTCTTGCTGGTTGTCGCCGTCATGCTGGTGCTGGGGATACTCTACCTGGGTCTGGCGCGCGGTTTGCTGGCGCGCCGGCTCTGGGCGTATTACACCAACGTTGTCTTGATCGTGCTGAGCTTGTTCGGCACGCTGATCAGTATTGCCGCCGGCACGCTCCTGGTTGGAATGCTTGTCGCAGGTCTCGGCCGTGCCCAGGGCGCCATCTCCGCGGCGCGCACAATCAGTCTGCTGCTCTTTGTCGTGCTTGGCATTGCGTTCGTGCTCCTGCCGATCGCGCTGACGATCTTCAGCTATCGCGATTTCTTTGGACCAAAGGTTCGCTTCCAGCCCGTCGTCGAGCCGGCCGAGCATCTCGTACACTATAACAATGGCATCGCCTACAAGAATCGCGGAATGTGGTATATGGCCGCCCAGGAATGGGAGGCGGCGGTTGGCAAGAAGCCGCGCGAGCCGAGCTATCTGCACGCGCTGGGCCTTGCGTACGCACAGCTCAAGCAGCCCGATAAGGCTCGCGCCACACTCGATCGGGCGCTCCTGAGCGCGCCAGATAACCCACAGATCAAAGAAAGCCGCGCGCTTGTCGATCAGATGGCAATGAAAAAGTAGACAAAACGATACGCGAGGCGCATAGCTATCGCGATCCTGCTGCGATACAATCCATGGCGTCATAGTACGACATTACATTCGCAATACAGGACACGCAGCAATGACCGACAATCTTCTTGAGCAAGGCATCAGCGCAGCGCTGACCGGCCGGCGCGACGAGGCCCGTGCGCTCCTTTCCCAGGTGGTCGAGGCCGACGATCGCAACGAGCAGGCCTGGCTCTGGCTCTCCGGCCTGGTCGAAGACCCCGAAGACATCCGCACCTGCCTCGAAAATGTGCTCCACCTCAATCCGGGTAACGTCAAGGCGCAACACGGCCTCGCCTGGCTCGAGCAGCGCCATGGCCTGCGCCCGACGACGGCGGCTGTCGCCGACCCGGCATCCGTCCAGGCGCAGCATGCCCCGAATGATACGCCGCCGGCCGATCCTTCGCCGCCGGAAAAGCCCGATCCAGCCGGAGTCCTGGCGGTCGCCGAGCTGCCGCCGATCGAAGATCCATGCCCCTACTGCGGCGCCGCCACCCCGCCGGATGCCCGGCGCTGCTCCAGCTGCGGCAAGCAGTTGATGGTACAGGCCGAGGGCCACGAGAAACGCTCCAGGGCGCTGACCACCCTAGGCGTACTCTGGGGCATCGGCGGCGTCCTTTCTTTGCTGGGCGCGGCCCTGACATTTGCCGCGCTGATCGCGCTTCAGCGCAACGGCAGCTTGTCTGTCTTCACCATGGCGGATCTGCGTCGGGCTGGTGTCAGCATCGCAAGCCTGCAAGGGCGCACGCTCGGCGGTGTTCTGTATGGGCTCATCCAGCTGGCGATCGCCCGCGGCCTGCTGCGGCGCCGGCGCTGGGCCTGGATTGTGAGCGCCGCGCTCCAGGCGCTGCAATTTCTCGCCACGCTGTGCCTCGTGCTATCCTTCACAGTCGTGCTACGCATGGCGCTTGGAAATTTACCGGGCGGCACATCGCGATCCGGCTCGCCGCTCGGCTCGGTTTTGCTCGCGCTGATTGTGCTGCTGCTCGTCCTGCCCCAGGTTGTGTCGTTGCTGTTGCTGTTCTTCAGCTACGGCGATGTCTTTGCGCCTATGCAGCGGCTTGCGCTACGTGTCGGCGTGCTCAGCCCGGCCACGCACTACGACAATGGTCTGGATTACAAAAATCGCGGGATGTGGTATATGGCAGCCCAGGAATGGGCCACCGCCGTCAGGCAGGCGCCGCACGAGCCGAACTTTCTTCACGCGCTAGGCCTGGCGTTTCTGCAGCTCAAACAGTTTGATCGCGCGCGGATTACGCTCGATTTCGCGCTCCAAGTCGCGCCGGCCGATGCGGGGATCGTCGATAGCCGGGCGCTGGTCGATCGCATGGAGAAGCGTAAGGGCTAAGACGCTTCGCCCAACCTCGCTCCAGGGCTTCCGCATTGCCGCCTGGCGACCTTCGATTGTGATGGTTGGCAGGCGGCAATTGGTATTTATAAGGTAGAGCGACACTGGTGGTACAATAGCTCCAAATGAGCGGCTCTTGGCCCGATATCTTACTGAATCCGTGGATTGATTGGGTATCTTGTGGTGGGGCTCACAAGGGTAGGTATCACTCTAGCGGTGGGGCCTGGGGCGGGCTTTGCCCGCCCCCAGAGCAGATTTTTCTGGTGGTCGTACTGGCGGCAAAGCCGCCAGTACGACCACCAGAAAAGGCATTAGGAAGGGCGCAGGCCTTCCTTACCCACCCTTGTGAGCACCAAAAGGGGAGGTCCGGAGGGGCCGAAGGCCGCTTCAGACCTCCCCGAGGTAGTATAGCTGTCTCCAACGGAGTACCTATGCCGGGCAATACATTTGGGCAGGTCTTTCGGCTGACGACCTGGGGCGAGTCGCACGGCGCCGCGGTCGGCTGCGTCGTGGATGGCTGCCCGGCCGGCCTTGAGTTGGCCGATCAGGATATACAGCGCGAGTTGGACCGGCGGCGAGTCGGCCAGAGCAAGGTCTCATCTGCGCGCCAGGAAATGGACAAGGTGCAGATACTCTCCGGCGTCTTCGAGGGCCGTACCACCGGCACGCCGATCAGCATGCTGGTCATGAACACGGATGCCAAATCGTCCCACTATGAGAATATCAAGGATCTGTACCGGCCCGGCCATGCCGATTACACCTGGGATGCCAAGTATGGCTTCCGCGATTATCGTGGCGGCGGGCGCTCAAGCGCGCGCGAGACCATCGGCCGGGTCGCCGGCGGCGCGATCGCCAGGCTGCTGCTGGCTCGCGCTGGCGTGAAGATCGTCGGCTGGACCGCACAGCTTGGCGACCTGGTGGCGCAGACGATCGACGAGGATGAGATCGAGCGCAACATCATGCGCTGCCCCGATGCCGCAGTGGCCGAGCAGATGATTGCGCGGGTGGACGAAGCTCGTCGCTCGCTCGACTCGCTGGGCGGCGTGGTCGAGGTGCGTGCGCGCGGCGTGCCGCCCGGCCTCGGTGAACCGGTGTTCGACAAGCTCCAGGCGGATATTGGCAAGGCGATGTTCAGTATTCCCGCGATCAAAGGCGTCGAGATGGGCGAGGGTTTCGGCGTGGCGCACATGCGCGGCTCGGACAACAACGATCCCTTTATCCGCCGGGCCGATGGCAGCATCGGCACCGCTAGCAACCACCATGGCGGCATCCTCGGCGGCATCAGCACCGGCGAAGAGATCGTCGTGCGCTTAGCCGCCAAGCCGCCCGCCTCGATCGCTCGGCCTCAGCAGACGGTTGACCGCCAAGGCACACCTAGCACGATCGAGATCCACGGCCGGCACGACCCAACCGTGCTGCCGCGGCTGGTCCCGATCGCCGAAGCAATGCTGGCACTGGTGCTGGCCGATCACCTGCTGCGCCAGCGCATGGCCCGCGTGGACTAAACGCTCATACCATCGGCTGTAGAATTCGTAACATCTGTTAGGAGTTACGCGGTTGGGAGGTTTGGAGGGCAAAGCCCTCCAAAGAACCCCTTTCTTTTTCCACCCACCTGTGGCGGCTTTGCCGCCACAGGTGGGTGGAAAAAGAAGGTTCTCGGGGGCCAGCGGCCCCCGCGCCCCCGCTAAAACGCCAACTGCGTAAGTCCTGTGATCGAATCACATTGACGGGGGCACCATGACCACGATCGACGATGTGATCGCCCGCATCCCCGATTGGCAGCGCGATGATGTACGCGCCCACCCGCTAGATGGCGGCCTGACCAACAGCAACTACCGCGTGGACGTGGCCGGCACCTCCTATGTGGTGCGCATCCCCGGCCAGAGCACCGAGCTGCTCTCGGTCAACCGCCAGCATGAGTATCACAATACCCTGGCGGCCGCCGATGCCGGTGTCGGCGCACGGGTCGCACACTACCTTCCCGACATTCCGGTGATGGTGCTGGAGTTCATCCCTGGGCCGACCATGAGCAGCGCCCGTCTACGCGAGCCCGAGCAGATCGTGCGGATCGCCGGTTCGGTGCGCATGCTACACGCCGGTCGGCCGTTCGCCAATACCTTCAACATGTTCCGCACTATGGATTTCTACCTCGACATCGTCCAGCGCCACGCGATGCACATCCCCGATGGCTATATGGAATACGTTCCAATCGCGCGGCGAATCGAAGCGGCGCTGGCGGCGCGCCCACTTCCGCTGGTCCCCTGCAACAACGATCTGCTGGCCGAAAACTTCATCGACGACGGCCGGATGTTGCGCCTGGTCGATTACGAGTATAGCGGCAACAACGATCCCTGCTTCGAGCTGGGCAATATCTGCAACGAGAACGATTTCGCGCCCGAGCAGTTCGAGCGCCTCTGCGCGGCCTACTTCGGCCAGGCCAGCAATGCAATGGTTGCCCGCATGTGGCTGTACTACTGCATGTCGAACATCGGCTGGGTGCTCTGGGGCAGTATTCAGAACAGTATCAGCGCGATCGACTTCGACTTCTGGGAGTGGACGCTGGTCAAATGGCGCAAGGCTCAGGCGCATGTCGAGTCGCCCGAGTTTGGGAAATGGTTGCACGATGTGGTCAGTGAGCAGTAGGCAGTCGGCAGTCGGCGGCTAGTGCCTACTGCCGACTGCCCTCTGCCGGCTGTTGTAATGGAGAGATAGCAGATGAAGACCCACGCCCAGGTGGTGATCATTGGCGGCGGGGTGGCCGGGTGTAGTATTGCCTATCACCTGACGCTGCTTGGCTGGCGCGATATCGTGTTGGTGGAGAAGGGCGAGCTGACCGGCGGTTCGACGTTTCACGCGGCTGGACTGGTCGGCCAGCTGCGCTCGTCGGCCAGCCTGACCCGCATGATGGTTTATGGCGCCGATCTCTATAGCCGGCTTCGCGAAGAGACGAGCCTCGACCCCT
>DATFXE010000410.1:0-3754 GCA_035258585.1 Roseiflexaceae bacterium
TGGAACGGCCGCACCGGCGTTGCGCGATCCAGGCGTATTCGCCGAGCCGAGATACCACTCACCCTCGTCGCTCCGGCTCTGGCTGCGATCGGCGACACTGCTGCTATAGCTCGTCGCGTCAGCCACGCTGCCATCCGGCCACAGCAACCTCAGGCTATCGCCATCGTTATTGAGTATCGCCGAAGGCAGTTCGATGACCAGAAATGCGCCCGGCGCGATCGATGTGCCAGGGGGCAGGGTATAGGGTATGCCGCCGCCGTCGACGTCATCGAGCTTCCATTCCGACAGATCGATCGTTATTTCGCTCTCATTATAAAGTTCAACCCACTCATGGCTGTAAATCGTTTTTGGATAGGCCAGAAACTCGTTCAGCAGCACGCCATCCGGCCAGACGCCCGGCGTAGCGCTTGGGGCAGGGGCCGAGGTCGGCGTCGGCGTTCGTGTCGGCGTGGCGGTAGGCAATGATGTCGCGGTTGGCGTGCTAGTGGGAGTCGGCATTGGCGGGTTGGCAGAGCCTGGCGTGGGCGCGTCGCTGTCATACCATGTACCGTCGGGTCCACGCGTGCGGCTGGCGTCGGCGGCGCTGCTGGTGTAGCTGGCCGCGTCGACGACCATACCATCGGGGCGCAGCAGCCGCACGCTGTCGCCGTCGTTGTTCAGCAGCGCCGACGGCAGCGTGATCACCAAATAGCCGCCTGCCGCAATGGTGGTATTGGCCGGCAGCGTGTAGGGCGCACCGCCGCCGTCGATATCGTCGATCTGCCAGCCCGCCAGATCGGCTGGCGCCTGGGCCGTGTTATAGAGCTCGACCCACTCGTGCGTGTAGAGCGTCTTTGGGTTGGCCAGGAACTCGCTGACGACGATGCCGGTTGGATAGGGCGTAGCGGTTGGTGTGCTGCTGGGCGTGTTTGTCGGCGGAATGGGTGTGGAGGTGGCCGTCGCGGTCGGCGTATCGGTAGCCGTGTTTGTCGGCGGAACGGGTGTAGCAGTATCTGTTGGTGTTGGCGTCGACGTAGGCGTATTTGTCTGAGTAGGCGTGTAGGATGGCGCGGCGGTTGGGCCAGGCAGCGCGTTCCATGTTCCCTGTGATGGCGCGCCTTTGACCCAGATCGTGCTGCCATCGGGTACGCGCGCGTAGCTCTGGCCGGCGGTTGCACTGCTGTAGGAATGGAGATCGATCGCGGCTCCGGCGGCGTCGAGCAGCTGCGCGGCATCGGTGCCGGTGTCGTTGAGAATATTCGTCGTCAGCGAGATGACCAACAGGCCGTTGGCTGGAATAATCGTAGCGGCGCCGATCGTCGTCTGCGAGCCGCCAATCGTGTCGTCGTCGAGCTTCCAGCCGCCTATATCTATGTCGAACGGATTCGGGTTGAATAGCTCGACCCACTCCGCGCCGCTCGCCGGCCTGGGCATAAACTCGTTGATCAGCACGGCCGGCGAGCTGGACAGCGCGGCCGTCGGCCGCAGGCTCAGGGCAAGCCCGCACAGCATGAGGATCAGCGATACGACACGGCAAGAGCGTATTGGCATGATGTGATTCCTGATGACGAAGAGTTGCAAAACGGTAAAAAATTGTCCTATCTGGTATAGTAAATCTCCTGCATTACTGGTCGATAACCAGATCACAAAATATGTTCTCACATCGTAGGAATCTACTAACCCATTGCGAAGCCATTGCGATAGAGATAAGCTGCTAGACAAACTGATGGCTATTGTGGTATACTACGCCTATACCCCTGGGGGGTACCTATTGCAGCGACGCGATGGTGCAGAATGTGCTATCATAGCGCCCTAGTGGGCGCTGTTTGCTGCCGCTAGCTTGATGAGGGAGTTTGAACGATGCACAGCAAAGTCGCAATAGTCGGCTCGGGGCCGGCCGGCCTGACCGCCGCGCTGTACGCCGCGCGCGCCAACCTGGAGCCGTTGGTGATCCGCGGCCTTCAGCCAGGCGGCCTGATCGCCACCACCAGCGAGGTCGAGAACTACCCCGGCTTCATCGAGGGCGTGGGTGGCTTCGACCTGGCGGATAATATGGAGAAACAGGCCGCGCGCTTCGGCGCCCAATTCGTGGACGCGCTGGTCGAGCAGGTGGACTTCTCGGAGCGGCCGTTCAAACTGACCATCGATAGTGACGCGGTGATAACCGCCGACACTGTGATCGTCTCGACCGGCGCGTCGCCGCGCAAGCTGGGCGTGCCGGGCGAGGAGAAGCTGGCCAACCGCGGTGTCTCCTACTGCGCCACCTGCGACGGCTTCTTCTTCCGCGGCAAGCAAGTCGTGGTAGTTGGCGGCGGCAACAGCGCGCTGGACGAAGGCCTGTTCCTAACACGCTATGTGAGCCAGCTGGTGATCGTCCACCGGCGTGACCAACTGCGCGCCGACCCGATCCTGCAGGAGCGCGCGTTCGCCCTTGAAAAGGCCGGCAAGCTGCGCTTCGTGTGGAATTCGACCGTGACCGAGATTCTGGGCGACCAGAGCGTCAGCGGCGTGCAGATCAAGAATCTCAAGACCGGCGAGGAGAGCACGCTGGCGACCGACGGCGTGTTCCCGTACATCGGGCATGTGCCGAACACCTGGATCTTCCGGGGCAAGCTCGATCTGGACGAGAACGGCTACATCCTAGCCGACGAGCGCACCCGCACCCAGATCCCCGGCGTGTTCGCGGCCGGCGACGTCGTCGACCATGTCTACCGCCAGGCGATCACCGCCGCCGGCGATGGCTGCAAGGCTGCGATGGAGGCGACCTGGTTTTTAGCTGAACAGGAGCACGCCGCCTCGAAATCGCAGGTCGAAGTCGAAGAGGTTGTGTCTCCTGCGCTGGGGCAGTGGTAATATGTTAATATTACAACGAGAGTTGGGAGGTCTGGAGGGCTTCGCCCTCCAGATTCCATCCTCAGTGGGGGTGCGAGGGGCGGCTTTGCCGCCCCTCGCACCCCCACTGAATAGGGTTTTTCGGGGGCCAGAGGCCCCCGAACCCCCATTCGGAAGTAAAGTCTCGTTGTAGTGTTAGAACGTTCCAACGTTCCAACGTTCTAACGTTCTAACACCTTACATGGCATGTATGTCTATGACGATTCCTGCGCTGAGCGAAGCTACCATCCGCGCCCATTCCTCCGCCGACTCCTACAGCCGCGGCAGAAACTACTACGAACGTGGCGCCGTGATCGACACGGCGCTGCGCGGCAATCTGCTCGAAGGGAGAGTTGAGGGTAGCCAGTACGAACCCTACCGCGTCCGCGTCAGCTTCGACGCGGGCGGGATTGCCAGCGCCACATGCACCTGCCCATATGACTTTGGCGGCTGGTGCAAGCACATCGTGGCGGTATTGCTGACATCGCTCTATCAGGCCGATACGATCGAGACGCACCCCTCGCTCGATGCGCTGCTGGCCGAGCTGGATCGCCCGCAGCTGCAAGCGCTGCTGCTGGCACTGGCCGAGGGCGACCCGGATCTGGCCGATGCGATCGAGCGCCAGGTCGGGCTGTTGCGCCTGGCAAACACTGCATCTGAGGCGCGCCAGGTCGGAACGACTGTGCGTCACACGGCGATCGACCAGGCGGCCATTCGCCAGCAGGTACGTTTTGTCATGCGTTCGGCCGAGCGCGGCCGCCATGACGATTACGACTACTACGACGAGGGCGACCCCGGCGACGAGGTCGTCGAAGGTGTGCGGCCGCTGCTGGAGCAGGCGCGCAGCTTTGTGGCCGGCGGCGATGCGCGCAGCGCACTCGATATTCTGGCTGCGCTGACCGAA
>DATFXE010000411.1:0-8431 GCA_035258585.1 Roseiflexaceae bacterium
CTCGCGGCCATGATCGGCGCGCGCGATGGCCGTGTGATCCGCGGCGAGTTGGCCGGCCCAGCTGCCGACCCGGCCGGGCTCGGTGCGCACCTGGCGGAGGAACTGCTGGATCGCGGTGGGCAAGCGCTGCTACATACCTGACGAACGACCAAAGACGAACGACCAAAGGGGCTCTCAATTCTTACTTTCGTCCTTCGTACTTGCTCAGATGTAAATAACGTGTATGGAAAAAGGACCACTTCACGGTAAGCGCATCGCCGTCACTCGGGCCGAGGAGCAATCCGCCGGGCTGCTGGCGCGGCTGCGCGCACTCGGCGCCGAGCCGATCGCCTGCCCGGCGATCGCGATCGTGCCACCGGCCGACTTCGCCCCGCTGGACGCAGCGATCGGGCGGCTCGCTCAGTATGATTGGCTGATTGTAACCAGCGCCAATGGCGCGCGCGCGCTGCTGGATCGGATGGCCGCGCTTGGCAAGCAGCCGGGCGAGCTGGCGCGACTGACGATAGGCGCAATTGGGCCGGCCACCGCCGAGGCGTTGGCGGAGCGCGGACTCCAGGCCAGCTTTGTTCCGAGCGCCTATGTGGCCGAGTCGATCCTGGCCGAGATCGGCGATCTGGCGGGAAAGCGCATCCTACTGCCACGCGCCGATATCGCGCGCGAGACGTTAGCAGTTGGCCTGCGGGCAAAGGGCGCCGCCGTGGATGAGATCGCCGCCTATCGCACAGTGCCAGGTACCGGCGCTCGCAGGCTGGCTGAACTCCTGCGCGATCGCACGCTCGACGCGATCACCTTCACCAGCTCTTCGACCGTGCGCTACCTGCTCGACGGCCTGGAACAGGCCGGAATCACGCGGGCTGAGGCGCGCGCGCGCTTGGCTGGAATCGCGATTTTCTGTATTGGACCGATCACCGCCGCCACTGCTGGCGAGGAAGGGTTAACCGTACACGCGGTTGCGCGCGAGTACACCGTCGACGGCGTCGTGGAGGCGCTGGCCGAGTGGTTCGCGCAGCCGCTGACCCATGGCTAGTACAGCCAGGCAAACATGATTGCCGCTTGTGCTGACGATAGACCATGGACGATTGACGATAGTGGCATCGTCAATCGTCAATCGTCCATCGTCTCAAAATCGTTGGTGCATTTTAGCCGAGCCGTACGAGAGCAGAAAAGCTTGTTCTTACTCGCAAAGCCATCCGACGAACAAATTCGAAACATCATTGCGGCGCAGCGCAGCGCGCCGTTTTCCTATCCAGAGGTCGGTGCAACGGGCGGGGCGCTTCCCGCCGGCTACAAGATCGATCACAATCGGGTCAGGCTTGGCGCTGGCCAGCAAACGTTCGACCGTGCTGTCGCCGCGCTCAGGCGCTGGGACATGTTCAATACTGGCTGGATGTGCCTGTGTTGGCCCGGCGCGCCGATCGAGCGCGGGACGACGGTGGTGGTGCTGGCCGCATTGCCCGGTCTGTGGTCGCTGAATGCCTGCCGGGTCGTCTACACGATCGACCAGGACGATGTGGCGACGCGGCGTTATGGCTTCGCCTATGGCACACTACCCGCCCACGAGGCGCTGGGCGAGGAGCGTTTCCAGGTCGAGTGGGACCGCGCGGACGATTCGGTATGGTACGATATTCTGGCATTCTCGCGGCCTAAAAGCCTGATGGCGAAGCTCGGCTACCCAGTCGCACGGCTGATGCAGCGGCGCTTCGGGCGCGACTCGAAGCGCGCGATGGTCCGAGCCGTGGCAAACTGACGAAGGACCAAAGACGAAGGACCAAGAAACGACGGCCTCTCCTTTCGTCATTGGTCGTTCGTCCTTGGTCGGTAGAGAAAGGAATTACAAATGTCACTCACGTATCGACCGCGCCGCCTGCGCCGCACGCCAACGCTGCGCCGGATGGTTCGCGAAACGGTGCTGCGCACCGAGGATCTGATCGCCCCGCTGTTCATCGCCGAGGGCCGCGGCGTGGCCCGGCCGATCGGCTCGATGCCGGGCCAGGCCCAGCTTTCGGTCGATCAGATCGATCGCGAGATCGACGACTTGATGGAGCTGCGCGTGCCGGCGGTGCTGCTGTTCGGCATCCCCGCCCGTAAGGACTCAAACGGCAGCGCTGCCTGGGACCCGGCCGGGCCGGTGCCGAGCGCCATCCGCGCGATCCGCTCTCGCGCCCCAGACATGGCGGTGATCGCCGATGTCTGCCTGTGCGAGTATACCGATCACGGGCACTGCGGCTTGATCAACACGCGCGACGACGAGCTGGTGTACAACCCGCATGAGCCGGAGGGCGCGCTGCTGAACGACCCGACGCTCGAGTTGCTGGCGCGCGCCGCCGTGGCCTACGCCGAGGCCGGCGCCGATATCGTGGCGCCGAGCGCGATGATGGATGGCCAGGTGGCTGCCATTCGTGCCGGGCTGGATCGGGCGGGCCACCTCAGCGTGCCGATCATGGCCTACGCCGCCAAGTTTGCCTCGGCTTTCTACGGGCCGTTCCGCGAGGCGGCCGAGTCGACGCCGCGCTTCGGCGACCGACGCGCCTACCAGATGGACCCAGCCAACGGCCGCGAGGCGCTGCGCGAGGTGGCGCTCGACGCCGCCGAGGGCGCGGATATGCTGATGGTCAAGCCGGCCGGCGCCTACCTCGACGTGATTCGCATGGTGCGCGAGCGCTACGACCTGCCCCTGGCGGCCTACCAGGTCAGTGGCGAGTACGCCATGCTCAAGGCCGCGGCCCAGAACGGCTGGCTGGACGAGCGCCGCGCCGCCATGGAGAGCCTGCTCGGCATCAAGCGCGCCGGTGCCGATCTGATCATCACCTATTACGCCAAGGAAGCGGCGCGCTGGCTGATCGAGGACCGTGATGGCAAGGCTTTATGATTGCGTTGACGCGCCGGGTGCAGTACCATGACAGGCCTGAATGAAAGGAGGCTGCGATGCCGACGCCGTTTCCGGGCATGGACCCCTACCTGGAGCATCCGGCTTTGTGGGAAGATGTCCATACTCGTCTCATCGTCGCGATCGCTGACGCGCTTGGGCCACAGGTGCGCCCACACTATCGGGTCGCCGTAGAGCGGCGCACCTATCTTGCGGTCTTCGCGCCAGAAGAATATGAATTGATCGGCAAGCCTGATGTCCTAATCTCCTCTCCGCATGGCCAGGAGTATGTGCCGTCTGCAATGCCAACGGCAACGCGTGTACGCCCACACGTTGGCGAACTACTCATGCCGGATGAAGTTGTCGAGCGTTACCTTGAAGTTCGCGATATCGTCACCGGCGAGGTTGTCGCGGTTCTAGAACTGCTCTCGCCCACGAACAAGCTGACGCGCGAGGGCCGCGGCCAGTACGAACGCAAGCGCTTCAGAGTGTTAGGCAGTGCCACACACCTTGTCGAAATAGACCTGCTTCGTACCGGCGAGCCGTTCCCCATCCGCATTCAGGATGGCGATACACAATCTGCCTACCGGGTGATCGTCAGTCGCTCGCAGGATCGGCCGCGAGCCGATGTTTACCTCTTCGATCTGCGCGACCCTATCCCTGATATTCCAGTTCCATTGCGAGCCGGTGAAAATGATGTAATGTTGCCCCTGAACCAGGTGCTTCACGATCTGTATGAGCGAGCTGGCTACGACCAAATACTCAATTATCAGCAGCCGCCAGTTCCCCCGTTGACTGACACAGAGGCTGCATGGGCCGCGACGCTGCTCCAAAGTTAATTGGTATTCTCGCCGGCATGGGCCCGCGCTCGACCGCGCCATTCGTCGATCTGGTGGTGGACGAGTGCCAGCGCCAGTATGGCGCGCGCGACGATCTCGACTTCGCGCCGATGTTGATCTACTCGCTGCCGACGCCCTTCTATATCGATCGACCGATCGATCATGCGGCCCTTGAGGCGACGATACGCGCAGGCCTGCGGAAGCTGGAGGACTCGGGCGTCGCTTTCATCGCCATGCCCTGCAACAGCGCGCATATTTACTTCGAGCGGCTGGCTCCCAGCATCCATGTACCGCTGCTGAACATGGTCGACGTGGCGCTTGGCGCGCTGCCGGCTGCGGCAAGGAGTGTGGCCCTGCTGGCGACCAGGCCGACGCTCGAGTCGCGGCTGTACCAGGATGCGCTCGATCGCGCAGGTTTGCGAGTGCTGGCCGGCGAGACCTGGCAGGCACGTGTAGACGAACTTATTCTCGCGATCAAAACCTC
Organism: Roseiflexaceae bacterium; assembly: GCA_035258585.1. Taxonomy (GTDB): domain Bacteria; phylum Chloroflexota; class Chloroflexia; order Chloroflexales; family Roseiflexaceae; genus DATFXE01. Next base: position 4,190 of record DATFXE010000411.1, read on the forward strand.
TGCCGAGCGTGCGGCCGCGATCTCGCTCTGGCAGGCGCTCGTCGCCGACCTGGAGTCGGATGGCGCGGATACGCTGCTGCTCGCCTGCACGGATCTGAACGCGGTCAGCGCGACTGGCGGCACGCGCCTGGCGCTCGTCGACGCCACGCGCTGCCTTGCCGAAGCAGTTGTTGGACAATGGCTACAGATCGAAGGAAAAGAACCTGCGCTCACCACCAAGATGCCAAGACACCAAGAGATAGAATGAGAAATCTTCATATGCGAACGACCACATCTGGGGAATCGCGTAAGTCCTGTGAACGAGAGGAGCGAAATGCCAACATTTCCCTTTATGCAAGTCGATGCCTTCACCGACCGGCCGCTGGGCGGCAACCCCTGCGCGGTGGTGTTCGAAGCCGATGGGCTGGACGACGCGACGATGCTGGCGATCGCCCGCGAGATGAACCTCTCCGAGACGGCGTTCGTCGTCCAGTCGCAGGTGGCTGACGTGGGCGCGCGCTACTGGACGCCGGCCGAGGAGATCCCAATGGCCGGCCACCCGACGATCGCGACGATCTTTGCGCTGGTCGAGTCCGGCCGCCTGGTGCTGTCGGGCGATGCAGCCACGATCGCGCTGGAGCTGCGCGTGGGGCCGATCCGCATCGACATCGAATCGCGCGCGGGCGTGGTTCAGCAGATCGTCATGTCGCAGAAACAGCCACAGTTTCTGGCGACCTACGCGCCCGAGCAAATTCTGCCGATCTTTGGGCTATCTGCTGAGGATGCGCTGCTCTCCGCGCCCATCCAGACCGTCAGCACCGGCACGCCGCAGCTGATGCTCGCGCTGCGCGACCATGCGGCGCTGCGCCGCATACAGATCGATATCGCGGCCTACGCTCGACTGCGCGCCATGGCCGACTTTTTCAGCCCGCACGTGTTCTGCCTCGGCGGCGCCACCGCGGCCGGGCAGACCTTTGCGCGCCACTTCGGCCTTCCGCCCGATGCCATAGAAGACCCATTCACGGGCTCGGCGACCGGCGGCATGGCCGCGTACCTCTGGCACTATGGCCTGATTTCCAGCCCGCGCTTTGTGGCCGAGCAAGGCCACTGGATGCAGCGCCCAGGCCAGGCCAATGTCGAGGTGGTTGGGCCGCCCGAAGCGATCGAGACCGTGCGGGTCGGCGGCCAGGCCGTGACGGTGCTGCGCGGCGAGCTGGTGCTGTGATTAAGGTATCAGTTGAAGTGGCTCCTATGGCGGAGCGCTGGATTCTCTCGGCGGCCATTTTGGCCTCCAGTATGGCCTTTATCGATTCAACGGCATTGAATGTCGCGCTACCGTCACTCCAATCCGACCTGCAGGCGAGCGGCGCGCAGCTGCTCTGGATCGTCAACGGCTACTTGCTAATGCTCGCGGCGCTGATCCTGGTTGGCGGCTCGCTTGGCGATAAGCTCGGGCGTAAGAAGATCTTTATGGTCGGGATCGGACTGTTTCTGCTGGCCTCGCTGGCGTGTGGCCTGGCCCCTACAATCGCGTTCCTGATCGAGGCACGGGTGGTGCAGGGTATCGGCGGCGCGCTGATGATCCCCGGCAGCCTGGCGATCATCAGCGCCTCGTTTGCGGACGAACGGCGCGGCCGCGCGATCGGCACGTGGTCGGCCGTGACCACGCTAGTCACGATCGCCGGCCCGGTGCTGGGCGGCTTTCTGGCCGAGGCCGGGTTGTGGCGCGGCGTCTTCCTGATCAATGTCCCGCTCGGGATCGCTGCGTTGCTGGCGCTTTTCTTCAAGGTGCCGGAGAGTCGCGACGAAGAGAGCTCACCGGCGATCGATTACCTGGGCGCCGCGCTGGCCTCGCTCGGTCTGGCCGGGCTGACCTATGGCTTCATCTCCGCCCCGCGCCTTGGCTTCGGCGACCTGTCGGTCGCTGGAACACTGCTTGGCGGCGTGATTGCCCTGCTGGGCTTTGTGATCGTCGAGGCGCGCGGCGACCACCCGATGCTACCGCTACAGCTCTTTCGCTCACGCACGTTCAGTGGAGCGAATCTGCTGACGCTGTTTTTGTATGGCGCGCTCAGCGTGGGGATCTTCATTCTATCCCTGAATCTGGTGCAGGCGCAGGGGTATAGTCAGTCAATCGCTGGCTTCGCGTTTACCCCCTTCGCCGTGCTGATCGCTGGCCCGACGCTGGCGGGGCTGGGTTTCCTGCTGCTCTCATTTGTTGGCCTTGCCGATGGGCCGGCTAGCTACTGGACGACCTTCTTTCCTGGCATTCTGATTTTTGGCGTTGGCATGGCGATCACCGTCGTGCCGCTGACTGCCGCGGTCATGGGCGCGGCGCCAGCGCACTATTCAGGAACGGCATCGGGAATCAACAACGCCGTCTCGCGTATTGCCGGCGTGCTGGCGATCGCGATCGTGGGCGCGCTGGCGCTGTTTGTGTTCGCGGATGCGCTGGATACTCGCACGGCGATGCTTGGCCTTTCAGACGCCGTCCGCTCGGCGCTTCGAGCCGACGCCGCGCGGCTTGGCGCGGCCGGCGTGCCGCGCGGCGTTACGCCAGAGCAGAGCGATGCGATCGGGCTAGCGATCCGTTTGGCCTTTGTCGACACCTTCCATGTGGTGATGCTTGTCTGCGCCGCGCTGGCCTGGCTCAGCGCGGCCATGGCGGCGCTGTTGGTACGGAGAGAATCACCGGGATCGTAAACCGCTGGTCATTATTATCTCCGGTCTGCCCGGCACCGGCAAGACCACAATCCTAGAGGAGAAAGGGTATGACAAGGACTTCTCGCTCGGCCGCCCTGTTCGACGAAGCGAAGAACCTGATCCCCGGCGGCGTGAACAGCCCCGTCCGCGCGTTTCGCGGCGTTGGCGGCGTGCCGCGCTTCATCGACCGTGGCGAAGGCGCACACCTGTACGATGTGGATGGCAATCGCTATATCGACTATGTGCTCTCCTGGGGGCCGCTGATCCTTGGCCATGCCCACCCGGATGTGGTGGCGGCGATCTCGGCCCAGGCGGCGCGCGGCACATCGTTCGGCGCGCCGACCGAGCTGGAGAGCGAGCTGGCCCGGCTAATCACCCAGGCCATGCCAGCGGTCGAGTTGGTACGCTTCGTCTCCTCTGGCACAGAGGCGACGATGAGCGCTGTGAGGCTGGCGCGCGCCTACACGCGACGCGCCAAGATCGTCAAGTTCGCCGGCTGCTATCACGGCCACGCCGACGAGTTCCTGGTCCAGGCCGGCTCCGGCGTCGCCACGCTCGGCCTGCCCGACAGCCCAGGCGTCACGCCCGCTACCACCGCCGACACGCTGACCGCGCCGTTCAACGATCTTGATGCGCTGAGCGAGCTGCTGGGCAGCCACCCTGAGCAGGTGGCCGCGATCATCGTCGAGCCGGTTGTCGGCAACATGGGCTTCGTGGCGCCAAAGGATGGGTACTTGCCGGGCCTGCGCCGCCTGGCCGACCAGCACGGTGCGCTGCTGATCTTCGACGAGGTGATGACCGGTTTCCGCGTGGCCTATGGCGGCGCGCAGGCGCGCTATGGCGTGAAACCGGACATAACATGTCTTGGTAAGGTGATCGGCGGAGGCCTCCCAGCGGCGGCGTATGGTGGGCGGCGCGATATCATGGAATTGATCGCGCCGGCGGGGCCGGTCTACCAGGCCGGCACGCTCTCGGGCAACCCGCTGGCGATGGTCGCCGGCATCACCACGCTGCGGGCGATCGGCGCGCCAGGTGTGTTCGAGCGGCTCAGCCAAGTCACGGCTGCGCTTTGCGACGGCCTGGCGCGCGCGGCGCGGGCGGCCGACATCCCGCTCCAGGCCGGGTCCGCCGGAAGCATGTGGGGCTTCTTTTTCGCCGCCGAGCCAGTGTACGATTACGCCTCGGCCAAACAGCACGCCGACACGGCGCGCTACGGCCGCTTCTTCCACGCCATGCTCGACCGCGGCGTCTACCTCGCGCCCTCGCAGTTCGAGGCCGCCTTCGTCTCCACAGCGCACGAGGACGCGCTGGTGGCGCAGACGATTGCGGCGGCGGCGGATGCGTTCGCGGCGATTCGTTCGCTTGGGTAGGACCACCGATTTTTGAACGCGGACGAACGCCGACGTCTGGGAGCCATGTGTTTGGTTATCGCCATTGATGCGACCAGGCGACGAGGCGAAAATTGGTATCTCCGAAAAGCAATGATGGAGGGGCAATCCGATGAAAATAGTCACCATCAACGGCATCGATCTGGCCTACCATGACGAAGGCCAGGGCCAG